>CANHPJ010000175.1 GCA_947462515.1 Bacteroidota bacterium
GGATCGGGAACTGTAAGCATTGTAGTTTTACAAAACAATATGACTGTTCAAAGGGAAGGAACTATTGATGTAAATGGTCAAAAACTTACCATCATCCAACCGGGTGCAGCATGTGCTTATTCCCTTTCTACCGCTGTTTATAACCTTACTGATGGAACTGGTAAAACACAAAAAGGTATAGCACTAATAAACACCCAAAGCGGATGTAATTGGTCTGCCAACGTTTCTTCAGGAAGTGACTGGCTTTCTGTTTCTTCTGCAGGAAGTGGAAGTGGCGCTGTAGATATAACCGTTTTAGAAAATAAAACAGGTGCTTCAAGAACCGGAACACTTAATATAGAAAATCAAACTCTTACTATAGTTCAACCTTCAGTATCTACAACCGGTATTAAAGATAATGAAACCTCGTTGTTAACAGTTTATCCTAATCCTGCCAAGAGTGTTTTAACTATTGATAATGGAAATTTAAATGTTACAAAAGGCGTCTCTTTAAGAATTCAAAACATCTTGGGTCAAACAGTTTTTAATCAAGTTGTTAACCAACAGTTTTTTAACCTTGATGTTACAAGCTGGACCGGAAAAGGGATTTATTTTCTATCTGTTTTAGATAAAGAAAATAATTTGATTGATATCAGGAAAATAGTTGTTGAGTAAAACAAAACATTATTATGGATTTACAGGGAAGGTGGAGTGAAAACTCCACCTTTTTTTGTATAAAAAAACTGCCTAGATGATTTCTAAAGGATAAATGAAATTACTCTTTCTTTACTCCCTTAATAGCGATTTTTTAAATTAAACCTAGTTGAAATAGTCCTATTTATACTCTTTAAAAATAAAATCCTATGACAATTCTATGACAAATATAAATTTCTCATTGTCGAAATTTGTTATGTAAAAAAACAAGTTTGAAAAATTTTAAAATAATAGCATTTACTCATAAGAATACCGAACTAAAGGATATTGGCCGTTTTCACATCGATGCCAATGATTGCTCCAGTCGTTTAAATTTTCTTAAGAGTTCCATGGAGCTCAAAGAGTTAATGTACCTTTCAACTTGCAACAGAGTAGAGTTTTTACTGAATTACCATACCGAAATTACCCCTTTTTTCTTAATTGATTTTTTTAAGTCTTTTAATCCACAGTGGACTAATGAAGAAGCCATGTGGGCTGCTAAAAATGCATTTACATATGAAGGGGAAGAAGCCATCTTGCATTTTTTCAATGTAGCCAGTTCAATAGATTCATTGGTAGTTGGAGAGCGAGAAATCATTACTCAGGTTAGAAATTCATTTGAATTAAGTCGCGAATTAGGCATCTCAGGAGATCTTATTCGTTTAGTTGTTAGAAAAACTATCGAGGCCGCAAAACAGGTCTATACTCAAACTGCAATAGCTACAAAATCAGTTTCTATAGTGTCTTTAGCCAATAGAAAGCTAAAAGATTTAAAGGTAAAGGACGATGCCCGTCTTTTAATCATAGGAGCCGGCCAAACCAATTCTTCATTAGCTAAATACCTTAAAAAACATAAATTCAAAAATTTCACCATTTTTAACCGTACGCTTTCCAAAGCCGAAATGCTTGCCGAAGAATTAAAGGGAAAAGCATATCCACTAACCGAGCTTGAAAATTACAGAGGCGGTTTTGACGTATTGATTACTTGCACAGGATCTGCAGGACAGATTGTTACCGAGGAGCTTTATGCAAAGCTTTTAGGTGATGACAAAAATAAAAAAGTTATCATTGACCTTGCTGTTCCTAATGATTTTGATGTTAATATTTCCAAGAACTTCCCGGTTCATTTAATAGAAGTAGCCTCTTTAAAAACTATTGCTGAAGAAAATCTGGAGAAAAGACATCAGGAGCTGGATGCCTGTAAGCTAATTATAGCCGAAAACCTGACAGAGTTTAAATTAATGCATAAAACACGCATGGTGGAGTTGGCAATGAGCGATGTGCCAAAAATGGTCAGAGATATCAAGGAAATGGCATTAGGGACTGTTTTTGCTAAAGAAGTAAGTAGCCTTGATGAACAGGCAAAAGAAACTTTGGATAAGATTTTGGCTTATGTCGAGAAAAAATATATCAGTGTTCCCATGAAAATGGCCAAGGAAATTCTCCTGGAGGAGAAAATAAAAAAATAAAGGTTTCAGGTTAATAATTTGAAACCTTTATTTTTTGTGGATTATGATAATTCGGTAAGTTTGCAAGTCTCAAAACAAATCCAATAATTAGTATTTAAACAACTACATTGTATTGATTTTGAATGTTTTGTGAGTCAGGTTTATTTTAAAAGACTTAAAGAATAATTGAATGAATAATAAAATTTTAATAGGATCTCGAGGAAGCGAGCTTGCCCTGTGGCAAGCTAATTTTGTTTTTAATGAGTTGTCAAAACAGGGCGTCGAATCAGAAATTATTGTGATAAAAACTCAAGGTGATAAAATTCAAAATTTGAGCTTGGATAAACTTGAAGGTAAGGGATTTTTTACCAAAGAAATTGAAGACTCTCTATTAGCAAAGGAAACCGATTTGGCTGTTCATTCGCACAAAGATTTGCCAACCGTTTCTCCAGAAGGACTTTCAATAGGTGCCGTTTCGTATCGTGAGGATCCATCTGAACTTTTGTTAATTAATAAAGATGCTCTTGATAATAAACTTAAGCTTGGCTTTAAGAAAAACGCAGTAATTGGAACTTCTTCAGCCAGA
Organism: Bacteroidota bacterium; assembly: GCA_947462515.1. Taxonomy (GTDB): domain Bacteria; phylum Bacteroidota; class Bacteroidia; order JACCXN01; family JACCXN01; genus CANHPJ01. Next base: position 2,707 of record CANHPJ010000175.1, read on the forward strand.
AGGAAATCACAATTGCTGGCATTAAGAAACGATATTGAGATAAAAGACATAAGAGGAAACGTTCCTACTCGAATACAAAAACTCAGAAACAAAGATTTTGATGCTATAATGCTTGCTGCCGCGGGTGTTTTCAGACTTGGCCTTGATTTGTCTGATTTTATAGTTGTTAAATTAGACCCTAAGGAATTTGTTCCAGCTCCAGCGCAAGGAGTACTTGCCCTACAAATGCGTGATGGAGATAATTTTGTCGGTCAAGTTTTATCGAGATTAAATCACCAAGATGTAGCCGATACCATTGCTATTGAGCGAAAAATATTGAACCTTTTCGATGGTGGATGCCATCTTCCCCTTGGTGCTTATTGTATAAAGGAGGATAATGTTTTTAAAGTATGGGTGTCTAAAGCAAATTCATGGGATACATTGCCCGTGCGTATTTTTATGCAGTCTGAAACACACAAAGGATTCGCAGAAAAAGTAGTGGAAAAAATAAATGGCCTTCGTCCGTCTTCTGTTTTTATATCAAGAGATTCAGAAGATTGCACGTATTTTTCGGATTCATTGAAAGCAAACGGATGTTCTGTTTTTTCAGAATCATTGATTAAGGTTAATCGCATTGGTATTGATAAGTTTGAATCCTGCAACTGGGTATTTTTTTCAAGTAAAAATGCAGTTAAGCATTTTTTTGATCAAAACCCTATACTTCAGGCAGGCGCGAAATTTGCCGCTATTGGAAAAGGAACTGCAAAGGCTGTAATTAGTTATGGTAAAGAACTTGGTTTTGTTGGCAATGGTAATGATACCAAAAATATAGCAAGCAAATTTAACTCCAAATTAAATGGTGAGTCGGTGCTTTTTCCAATGGCTAATAAGGGGCTTAGAACTATTCAGAAAGAACTTTCCGATAAAAACAAGTCAATAGATTTGCCTGTTTATGAAGTTTTGGAAAGGCAGGAAATAAATATTCCTGAAACTGATATTGTGGTATTAACGAGTCCTTCAAATGCCAGGGCATATTTCAAAAACAGAAAGGTAAAGCCATCGCAAAAGCTTATAGCAATTGGAAAAAGCACCCTTGAAGAGATCCATAATCTGGGTTTTCCAAATCCTGTTTTGTCTAATTCTTTCGATGAAACCGGTTTATTGGAGTCTGTTTTTGGTTGTTGAGAAATAAACATAGAATATACAATAAGTGTTTAAAGAAAATAAAGATGATAAATATTAGCCGTCCAAGAAGAAACAGGAAATCTGCCGTTATTAGAAATATGGTCGAAGAAACGACTGTTTCTGTTAATGATTTTATTTACCCCTTATTTTTAGAGGATGGAAGGGATAAAACCATAGAGATAAAATCTATGCCGGGTATTTTTCGTTATTCCGTTGATCGTGTTTTACGAGAGATAAAGGCCTGTATGGATTTGGGAATAAGATCATTTGCATTGTTTCCAAGTATAGAAGATTCGTTAAAGGACAAGTACGCAAGCTTAAGTTACAGCGATAAAAACTACTATTTAAGTGCTATTAAACTAATCAAAAAGGAATTTCCTGAATGTTGTTTACTCACCGATGTAGCAATGGATCCATACAGTTCAGATGGTCATGACGGCATTGTGGAAAACGGAAAAATACTTAATGATCAAACACTTGATGTACTGGGAAAAATGGCATTGGCTCAGGCACATGCAGGAGCTGATATCATAGGCCCTTCGGATATGATGGATGGCAGAGTAGCCTTTATCAGAAGTGCATTGGATGGACAAGGTTTTGAGGAAACTTCCATCATGTCATACACTGCAAAATATGCTAGTGCTTTTTATGGTCCTTTTCGTGATGCATTGAGTTCTGCCCCTAAATTCGGCGACAAAAAAACATATCAAATGAATCCTGCAAACCAAAGGGAAGCATTGATAGAGGCGGAATTAGATACTATGGAAGGTGCTGATTTTTTGATGGTTAAGCCTGCTTTGGCTTATTTGGACGTCATAAAGTTATTGAATGACAATTATAATTTGCCTATAGCAGCCTATAATGTTAGTGGAGAATATGCCATGATTAAAGCTGCTGATGAGAAAGGCTGGATTGATGGTCAAAAGGCGATGATAGAGTGCTTAACTAGTATTAAGCGCGCCGGAGCGAAGGTTATTCTGACTTATTTTGCCAAGGAATATGCACTGCTAATAAAA
>CANHPJ010000176.1 GCA_947462515.1 Bacteroidota bacterium
AAATTGCAGGTATTTTAAGCCTGCAAGGCATTACCATGATGGGTTTGTACTTTATCGGTTTTTTGTCAGCCATTTTATCTGCTTTAGCATTCAAGTTGATCATAAAGAGCATGGAACGGAGTTATTTCATTATGGAGATGCCGTTTTACAGATCGCCCAGATGGAATAATATTTTATTTACTGTAGTTGAAAAGGTAAAATTGTTTGTGTGGGATGCCGGTAAAATTATTATAGCTGTTTCCATTGTATTATGGGTGCTGTCTTCATTTGCTCCGGGAAACTCCTTCGAAGAAATAGACAATAAATACAGTTTGATTTTGAACGAGGATCAATCGGCCGAGCTTTCGGCAAGAAAAGCATCAGAGCGACTGGAGGCATCATATGCAGGAATACTCGGGAAAACAATTGAGCCTGTTATAAAGCCATTGGGTTTTGACTGGAAAATAGGCATAGCATTAATTACCTCTTTTGCAGCAAGAGAGGTTTTTGTCGGAACCATGGCAACCATATACAGTGTGGGCGATCCTGAAAATAACGAATCTATAAGAGATAAAATGGCAGGAGAAAAAATAGTTGGTACGACAACTAAAAAATTTAATTTAGCAACAGGTATGTCTCTAATGTTGTTTTATGCATTTGCGATGCAATGCATTAGTACGATTGCTGTTGTGTACAAGGAAACAAAACACTGGAAATGGCCGCTCATCCAGTTTCTTTATCTAGGTGTGTTAGCTTACCTATCCAGTTTGCTTGTTTACAATTTTCTGTCCTGATAAATAGCCCAAGAGGAAAATGAATATCCAAAGTGAAAAAAAAATAATTTCAGACAGAGAATTTAAGCTGAAGTCAGGACTCTCGAGATACCTTCCCGAAGAAGTTTTGGAATTTATAGCCAAGCGTTTTGCGGCAATGCCCGTGTATTTAAAAATCACAAAAAACAGAAAGACTAAGTTGGGCGACTACAGGGCAGCTCATTTAGGAAAGCCCCACACTATCACTATAAATCATGATTTAAACAAATATTCCTTTTTGATAACCTTGGTTCATGAGATGGCTCATTATGAGTGCTGGCAACTGCATAAAAATAAAGTCAAACCCCATGGTTTGGAATGGAAAAATGAGTTTAAAAAAATCATGGGTCAGGTATTGGTGATGGATTTTTTGCCTGCGGATATTGCCGGCGTGCTGGTTAATTATATGGATAATCCGCTAGCTTCAAGCTGTACAGATGTTAATCTTATGAGGGCTTTGAAAAAACATGATCAGTCTAATACAGCAACTTACCTGGAAGATATTCCAGAAAATACATACTTTATGATAAATAATAAGCATGTTTTTCAAAAGGGTGAAAAAAGAAGGAAGTTGTATAAGTGCAAGGAAATGCACACCAAAAAAACTTATCTCGTAAATCCACTTTGTGAGGTTAAAATTGTGGATTTTGCCAGTATAGGGCAGTAAATGATTGGCAAGTAAATTTTATGTTTATCTTAAAATTGTTTTGTTAATTTTGCGTGATAGATTTAAATGATTTTTTCTAAATGAACTCAGAAATCCCAAAACAAAAGCAGGTGATGAAAGTCTCTAATATGGCCGAAAACTTAATAGGTTCGGAAATTTTAAAGCTTGCAGCAGAGATTAATAATAAGATAAAACAAGGAGAAAAAATATACAACATGACAGTTGGAGATTTTAATCCTAAAATATTTCCAATTCCAGGGGCGCTTAAGGAAGAAATCATTAAAGCTTATGAGCAGGATGAAACCAACTATCCTCCGGCAAGTGGTGTTTTTGATCTTGTTGAATCAGTTTCTTGTTTTTTGAAAAAACGGTTAAATTTAGATTATTCATCTGATAATATTTTAATTGCAGGTGGAGCAAGACCATTGATATATGGTGTTTATAAAGCAATTTTAGATCCGCAGGACACTGTGCTTTATCCCGTGCCGTCATGGAATAATAATCATTATTGTCACTTAGCCGGTTGCAATCAGGTATTTGTTGAAACAAAACCTGAAAATAATTTTATGCCTACAGCAGATGAGTTAAGTCATCATCTTTCCAAAGCCCAGCTTATCGCCTTGTGTTCTCCTTTAAATCCTACCGGCACTACCTTTTCGAAAGAAGGTCTGCAGGAGATCTGCGAATTGATCATAGCTGAAAATAAAAGAAGGTCACCCGATGAAAAGCCATTGTATGTATTGTATGATCAAATTTATTGGACATTGATGCACGGAAATACCCAGCATTTTAATCCGGTGACTTTATATCCCGAACTTAAAGAATACACCATATTTATAGATGGTCTTTCAAAAGCATTTGCCGCAACTGGAGTTCGTGTTGGTTGGGGCTTTGGCCCAAAGCATGTAATTGATAAGATGAAGGCTATAATTGGTCATGTTGGCGCTTGGGCGCCAAGAGCGGAACAAGTTGCTACGGCAAATTACTTAAGGCAAGATGAAAATATCAACACCTATTTAAAAGACTTAAAGGCAGAGGTCGCGTATAGACTTGATAACTTGTATGAAGGATTTATTACGCTTAAAAGTAAAGGATATAAGGTAGATGCAATAGTTCCGCAAGCGGCGATTTACTTAACTGTTCAGATAGATTTAAAAGGTAAAATAAAGGCTGATGGTAGTAAATTGAATACCACGGCAGATGTCACAAGGTATATATTAGAAGATGCAAAAATAGGTATTGTTCCATTTTCTGCCTTCGGAGCTTCAGAGGATTCTTCCTGGTATAGGATATCGGTTGGTACAGCTCAAAAAGCAGATATTCAAGGTTTACTTGAAAACTTAGAAAACTCATTGAAAAAACTTAAATAAGGAAAAATGAAAAATATTTATTGTGTAATAATGGCAGGAGGGATAGGGAGTAGATTCTGGCCAATGAGCAGAACATCCTATCCAAAGCAATTCATAGATATATTAGGAACTGGCAGGACACTGATTCAACAAACATATGATCGTTTTCTGAAAATCTGCCCTAAAGAAAATATTTATGTTGTCACCAACGATGATTATGTTAAAATCGTCAAAGAACAATTACCATCATTGTCTGATAATCAAATATTGGCAGAGCCATTTAGGAAAAATACAGCTCCCTGTGCTGCCTATGCGAGTTATAAAATTGGCAGCATAGATCCTGAAGCAACCATTGTGGTTGCGCCATCAGATCATCTGATATTAAAGGAAGATACCTTTGTTAGTGCCATAAACTCCTGCGTAAAAAAATCCAATGAAGAAGATTGCCTTGTAACACTTGGTATAAAGCCAACCCGTCCTGATACCGGTTATGGCTATATTCAGTTTACAGATGCTGATTGGGAGCATGATAAACGTTTAAAAAAGGTAAAGACTTTCACTGAAAAGCCTGATACGGAAATGGCCAAATTCTTTATAGAAAGTGGAGATTTTCTATGGAATTCAGGTATTTTCATTTGGTCGTATAAGAGCATAAAAAAGGCTTTCGAACAACATTTGTCAGAAGTTGATGCGATATTTAAAGAGGGTGCAGGTAAATTTAATACCGAGCAGGAAAGTTCCTTCATAAAAAACGCTTATGCACTCTGTCCTAGTGTTTCCATTGATTATGGCATCATGGAAAAAGCATCTAATGTATATGTCCGTTCATCAATAATCGGCTGGTCTGATTTGGGAACATGGGGTTCATTGTATACCCATATAGATAAGGATTTCAATAAGAATGCCATTTTGGGTAAGAAAGTAAGGGTTTATGACTCCTCAAATTGCATCGTTAATGTACCTAATGATAAATTAGTTGTTTTGCAGGGGTTAGACGGTTATATAGTAGTAGAGTCAAATAACGTTTTGCTAGTTTGTAAGATGGATCACGAACAGCAGATTAAAACCTATGTAAATGATCTTAAAATTTCAAATGGTGACAAATATATTTAACAGTTATAATTATTCTGGATTTTTATAAATGAATAACAATAACCTTACCATAGCGTTTTCTCCCTGTCCCAACGATACATTTATTTTCGATGCGATGGTACATGATAAAATAGATACGGAAGGCTTGAAATTCGAAGTAGTACTTTCAGATGTTGAGGAATTAAATAGAAAGGCATTCAAAGGGAGTTACGACATTACCAAGTTGAGTTATCATGCCTATGCTTATGCCATAGATAACTATGTTTTGTTGGATTCAGGAAGTGCTTTGGGAGATAATTGCGGGCCTTTGTTGATTTCAAAAAACAAGTATGAAATAACAGATGTTTCAGCTCTTAAAATTGCTATACCAGGAAAATATACTACCGCCAATTTTCTTTTTAGCCTTGCGTTTCCAAAGTCAACCAATAAAAAGGAATACTTGTTTTCAGACATAGAAGCAACGCTAAATTCAGGAGAGTCGGATGCAGGACTAATTATTCATGAAAACAGATTCACCTATGCACAACGAGGTTTCAATAAAATCATTGATCTGGGGGAGTATTGGCAGCAACTGACAAATTCTCCCATACCTTTAGGAGGAATAGTTATTAAAAGATCATTTCCTGAGGAGCTTAAAAAAAAGGTAAACAGGATACTAAAACGTAGTGTTGAATATGCTTTTTCCAATCCATTGTCGAGTAGCACTTATGTGAAAGCACATGCACAGGAGATGGAAGAAGAGGTAATAAAAAAACATATTGCCTTATATGTAAATAATTATTCCATTGAGCTTGGAGACAGAGGTCGTAAGGCCGTTGAAACTTTATTTGAATTAGCCAAAGAGAAAGAAATAATCCCGTCGTTTGGTCAAAATTTATTTCTTTAAAATAATACACAAATAGTATGATAATAGTAACCGGTTCTGCAGGATTTATAGCAAGTTGTTTGGTTAGCAAACTCAACAAGGAGGGA
>CANHPJ010000177.1 GCA_947462515.1 Bacteroidota bacterium
ATCCAGTGTGCCTGCATGCCCCACCTTAAGATTTTTGAGGCCTAGTTTTTTCTGTAAAAGCCATCTTATTTTGTTCACAGCATCGAACGATGTCCACTTAAAAGGTTTATTTATAAGTAGAACTTCTCCTTGCTCAAAGTGATATGTTTTGTGATTCAATGACAAAAGGTTCAAAATTTATGGTCAACAAATGGAATAAAGGTCAATTTTATAAAAAGAGTTTTCAAGAGATTTTCCAAGACTAAAAAATCAAATGATGCTTAAATTAATGCCTAAATAATTAAGCATTAAAATGATGATGCCAACAATGATGCGGTAATAGCCAAAAAATTTGAAACCATACTTTGTCAAAAAGCTTATAAAGCCTTTTATTGCAATTATAGCTACTATAAAAGCGACGATGTTTCCAACCAATAAAACTCCCATTTCATTTTCTTGAAAACCAGGACCTTCACTGTAGAATTTATATATTTTGTAAGCAGTAGCAGCAAACATGGTAGGTATTGCCAGAAAGAAAGAAAATTCGGCCGCTGACTTCCTGTTCATACCCTGAGAAAGCCCGCCAATAATGGTAGCCGCTGATCTTGAAACTCCCGGTATCATGGCAATGCATTGAAAAAGGCCTATCTTGAAACCTGTTTTGTAATCTGCTTCTGTTTTCCCGTTTAATTCACTTTTTATAAACCATTTATCGATGAACAATAGAATCATTCCGCCGATTAATAGAGAGGCTCCAACTACTTCTACGCTTTCCAGCATGGCATCAATATAATCGTTTAACAGTTTGCCCAATATTGCAGCCGGAATGAATGCAACGAGTAATTTAACATAAAATTCAATGCTGTAAAAAAGCTCTTTGTATAAGTCAGGGCTTGTTAGGGAGTGTGTTTTAAATCCGTTTTTTATCCTGTTGATATCAATAGCCTTTGCGAATTTACTCCAGTAGATAACCAGTACAGACAAGATGGCGCCGAATTGAATGGCAATGGTAAATGCCTTGGTAAAATCTTTATCTGCAATGCCCATCAAGGAGCTTGTAATGATTAAATGACCGGTAGAAGAAACAGGAAGAAATTCGGTAAGCCCTTCTACAATTGCCAAAATAATGGCTTCAAAAAATGACATGTGGTATTTTGGCTAGTCGTTGTTGAATAATTTGAGATGTCGATGCGAAATATATGCACTTTGGCATAAGATAATACTATCATTTCTGTCTGCACAAAAGACTTTAGAGTATTACTCTTTGGACTTTTTCATCACTGCCACCAATACAGTAGCAAACCCTATAAGAATAACAATAGGAGCTACAGTTATTCTTCTTGTGCTGAAAATCTCTTCGGCTGAAAAAGTATTCGGGTCTTCAGCGCCTCCGCCAACCATCAATAAATAACCTATTGTTAAAATTACGATGCCGGCAATAAGTATGATGTAATTGTCTTTTCCGAACGCAAAATCGTGGGTGTTTTTATTTTCCATATAATTATAAAACTATTGCAAATTAATATAAGTCTGATGTGTTTATTTTCAGGTATTTACGTACTGCAAAAAAGGTGCTTATCAGTGAAATCAATATTCCTAGTGCAGCCACAATGCCAAAAAGAGAAAGAAACATTTCGGTATCTTGTAATTCAAACAGTTCTGGAATTTCTTTTTGAGCGAAGTATAAAACTCCCCACAACAGACAAATGGCTATAAGTGCTGCAAATATTCCCTGGATTATGCCCGCAAAAAGAAAAGGTTTACGGATAAATCCCTTGGTGGCTCCAACTAATTGCATGCTTTTAATTATGAAGCGCTTGGAGTATATTGACAGTCTTATTGTGTTGTTAATCAAGGCTATGGCAATGAGCATCAGCAATCCGCTGAATCCCAGAATGACTAGGCTTATTTTTTTTATGTTTTCATTAACCATCTCAACGAGCGATTTTTGATAAAAAACTTCTTTTATTTTGGTGTTTTTGAGCAAGTCTTTTTCTATCCAAGCTATGCTATCGTTATTAGCATATTCGGCTTTTAACCTAACTTCTATAGATGATAATAGGGGGTTGTAGCCCAAAAAGCTTATAAAGTCTTCTCCTAGGTCATCCTGCAATTTTTTTGCTGCTTTTTCCTTAGTAATATATTCGCTGGTTTTGACATAGCGGGCGCTTTCCAGAGATTTTTTAAGCTGTGTTACGTCAGTAATTTGGGTTTCTTCTTTTAAAATGATAGATACCCCTATGTTTTCTTTAACGTAATCAGATAATTTTTTTGCGTGAAGAACGATGAGGCCTAATAGGCCCAGCATAAAAAGCACTAATGAAACACTGATTATTGTTGAAAGATACGAAGACTGTAACCTTCTTCTGGTATATTTATCCTGATCTTTTGACATTAAATTTTTTTTATTCCGGTAAAATTAATAAAAATCCCTTTAGATTATCCAATAACTTTTCAATTAACCGATTAATTCGATTCAAATGGCATCCTTGTTTGGCGTTTAATTAGTATAGTTTTGATTGTCAGTGTTTTATTCTATAAATGCCACGTCGAAAATCTGTTGATATCAAATGTTTTGTTTGGATGAAAATCAAAACTTAATACTATTTTCAAAGTTTATATGCCATCAAAGCAGTCAAACACCAAATGGAGGCAAAAATTACAGGTTGATGGACTTTTTTGAAGGATTTTATTTCTTTAAAATTTATAACTTTGCAAACTTTTAAAAGCCCCTTTGTGGCTATATTTAACGATACAAAAAGCTAGATTATGGAATATAATTTCAAGAATATAGAAGAGAAATGGCAAAAATACTGGAGTGTTAACAAAACATTCAAAGCGGAGAACAATTCTACAAAACCAAAGTTTTACGTTTTGGATATGTTTCCTTATCCATCAGGAGCTGGTTTACATGTTGGTCATCCGCTTGGGTATATTGCATCAGATATTTATGCTCGATATAAACGCAATAAAGGATTTAATGTATTGCACCCAATGGGTTACGATGCTTTTGGTTTGCCGGCAGAGCAATATGCAATTCAAACCGGACAACATCCGGCCATCACAACTGAAAAAAATATTTCGAGATATAGAGAGCAATTGGATAAAATTGGCTTTTCATTTGATTGGGACAGGGAGGTTCGTACTTCAGAACCATCATATTACAAGTGGACACAATGGATTTTTATTCAGCTTTTTAATTCCTGGTACAATAAGAAATCGAATAAGGCTGAGAAAATAGAATCCTTAATTGATGAATTTAATACCAACGGAAACCTTCAGGTGCATGCTGCCTGTGATGAAACTGCTGTTTTTACAGCTTCCCAATGGAAGTCGTGGGATGAAAGTCAGCAGCAATTAATGCTATTGAATTATCGATTAACGTACCTTTCGGAAACCATGGTAAACTGGTGTCCGCAGTTAGGCACAGTTTTGGCAAATGAAGAGGTAAAGGATGGTCTTTCTGAAAGGGGAGGTTATCCTGTTGTAAGAAAGTTGATGAAGCAATGGAGTATGCGCATTACCGCTTACGCAGAGCGACTGCTTGATGATATAGATGCTTTGGATTGGTCAGATTCCATCAAGGAGCAGCAAAAAAACTGGATTGGAAAATCAGAGGGCGCAAGCATAAAATTTAAAGTTAAGGGATTACCCGAAGCATCAGGTATAAACCGCGAAATAGAGGTTTTTACAACAAGACCGGATACCATCTTTGGTGTTTCTTTTTTGACTCTTGCGCCAGAACACGATCTTGTTAACGAACTTACTACTGCGGAATTCAAAAATGCCGTTCAGGATTATATAGAAGTTTCGAAAAATCGCTCAGAGCGCGAAAGGATGGCCGATGTGAAAAAGATCAGCGGTCAGTTTACCGGAGCATATGCCATTCATCCATTTACCCATAAAGAGGTACCTATCTGGATAGGCGATTATGTGCTTGCTGGATATGGAACAGGAGCTGTAATGGCTGTTCCTGCGCATGATACCCGTGATTTTGCATTCGCCAAACATTTTGATATTCCATTCATTGAAGTTGTTTTAGGGGGAGATATCAGCGAGCAGGCTTACGATGCCAAAGAAGGTAAATTAACAAATTCAGACTTTTTAAACGGCTTGAATGTAAAAGAAGCAATAAAAGAGGCTATAAAACAGATTGAATCACATAGTTTAGGAAAGGGTAAAATAAATTACAGGTTGCGTGATGCTATTTTTAGTCGTCAAAGATACTGGGGCGAGCCCATTCCGGTATTTTATAAAGATGGTGTTCCTTATATGATGCAGGAGTCGGAATTGCCGTTATTATTGCCCGAAGTAGACAAGTACTTACCCACCGAAAGTGGAGAACCACCTTTGGCCAGAGCAAAAGATTGGAATACTAAAGATGGATTTCCTATCGAGACCAATACTATGCCGGGTTGGGCAGGATCGAGCTGGTATTTCCTGCGTTATATGGATTCAAGAAATGATGGTTCTTTTGTAAGTAAGCAAGAGGTAAATTACTGGCAGGATGTTGATTTGTATATTGGAGGCTCGGAGCATGCTACAGGACATTTATTGTATTCACGTTTTTGGAATAAGTTTTTATACGATATGGGCCATGTCCCAACCAAAGAGCCATTTAAAAAGTTGATTAATCAGGGAATGATACAAGGTAGATCAAACTTTGTATATCGAATCAAAGACACCAATACTTTCGTTTCTTTCAATTTAAGAGAAAATTACGATGTTACACCTATCCACGTGGATGTGAACATCGTAGAAAACGAAATATTAAACTGCGAAGAATTTAAAACATGGAGACCGGAGTTTAATACGGCTGATTTTATTTTGGAAGACGGAAAATATTTATGTGGTGCAGAAGTCGAAAAGATGTCTA
>CANHPJ010000178.1 GCA_947462515.1 Bacteroidota bacterium
ATACAGCCATCTTCCACAGTAATCACTTTGTTGAATTTTTTAAACACTTCATGCAAGAGTAATTCATCTATTGGTTTTACAAAACGCATGTCGTAATGAGCTGCATTTATTCCTTCTTTTTCCAGTATCTCACATGCTTTTATGGCATAGTTTCCGATATGGCCTATGGTAAGAATTGCAATGTCATCTCCGGTTTTTATTCTTCTGCCTGTTCCTATGTTTATCTTTTTAAATGGAGTTTTCCATTCGGGCATTACACCATTTCCTCTCGGGTAGCGTATTACGAAGGCTCCCGCATCATCCAGTTGAGAAGTGTACATTAAATTACGCAGCTCTTCTTCATTCATGGGTGAGGAAACGATCATGTTTGGAATACATCTCATATATGCCAAATCATAAGCGCCATGATGTGTTGGGCCATCTGCTCCGGCTATTCCTGCTCTGTCGAGGCAAAACACCATGTTTAAATTTTGCATTGCAACATCGTGTATAACAGAGTCATAGGCTCTCTGCATGAACGAAGAGTATATATTGCAAAAAGGCAGTAAACCTCTTGTTGCGAGTCCGGCAGAAAAAGTAACAGCATGTTGTTCAGCTATGCCTACGTCATATGTTCTATCGGGCATAGCTTTCATCATAATGTTTAAAGAGCAGCCGCTAGGCATAGCAGGAGTAATGCCCATTATTTTTGGGTTTTTTTCTGCTAATTCAACAATGGTATGTCCAAAAACATCTTGATATTTAGGTGGTTGAGGTGATTTCGGTGTTATTTTAATTATTTCACCGGTATCTTTGTTGAATAATCCCGGAGAGTGCCAAACGGTTTGATTGCCTTCTTCGGAAAACTTATAACCTTTACCTTTTTTTGTGATACAATGTAAAATTTTAGGTCCGGGAATATCTTTTAAATCCCTAAGTATTTTTTCCAGGTGCACTACGTCATGGCCATCAATTGGTCCAAAATATCTGAAGTTCAGAGACTCAAACATATTGCTTTGCTTTAGCAACGCTGATTTAACGGCATTTTCAATTTTTTGAACTACTTTTCTTGGGTTAGGGCCAAACTTGCTTACTTTCCCCAAAGCCTTCCATACTTCATCTTTTACTTTGTTGTAGGTTTTGGAAGTAGCAATGTCGGTAAGATATTCTTTTAATGCTCCTACATTGGGGTCAATGGACATGCAATTGTCGTTCAGGATTACCAGTAAATTGGTGTTTTCAACGCCTCCGTGGTTTAATCCTTCAAAAGCCAGTCCTGCGGTCATAGCACCATCGCCAATAACAGCAATATGTTGTCTGTCGTATTCTTTTAAATACATGGAGCCGGCTGCCATGCCTAAAGCTGCAGAGATGGATGTGGAAGAGTGTCCTACCCCAAAAGCATCGTACTCACTTTCCTTTCTTTTAGGAAAGCCACTTATTCCTTTATATAAACGATTGGTGTGGAAGTTTTTTCTTCTGCCCGTAAGCAATTTGTGGCCATATGCCTGATGTCCAACATCCCAGACTAACTGATCGTAAGGGGTATTGAAAACATAGTGTAAAGCTACTGTTAATTCAACAACACCAAGGCTTGCTCCAAAATGTCCACCTTTGGTTGAAACAATATCAATTATATATTGTCTCAATTCATCGCAGATCTGGGGTAAATTCTCAGCATTAAAATTTCTGAGGTCAGATGGATATTCTATTTGCGACAGCAACTTTCCGGCCTTTATTTCCATTTCACAGTATATTAAATTGAGAAAAAGTATTCTTAAAAAAGAATCAACAAATATAAAAATTAAAAATAAATTAAATATTTTATTCTCCCTAATAAACATAAAAAAACAAGTATCTTAAAAAATGGTTTTTCAGTGTTAAAGAAATATTATCATTAGTAAATAAAAACTCGTTTTTTTACGATTTTTTAAAGCCAATTAATAGTATAATTATATACATTTGTGCCAGATTACCAAGGAAGTAATTTTGTAAATATATCCATTATGAGTCCATCAGGATTTATTCTTCTTGTCCCAACAGATTTTACCAAGGTTGCGGATTCAGCATTAAACCAAGCTATAAGTCTTGCCAAGAAATTGGATGGTGAGATTTGTTTGCTGCATATAGTATCCAAGGAAAGTAATTTGGAAGCGGCAGAAGCCAAATTATCATACATGTCAGAAAAGGTTTTTTCCGAAAATCAGGTTAAAACCAATCATATATCCAGAATTGGGAATATTTTTGATGATATAGGCGATGTTGCTGCAGAAATCGGGGCAAAGCTTATCGTGATGGGTACGCACGGGATGACTGGTTTTCAGAAAATTACCGGAAGTCACGCCCTAAAAGTTATCACCAATTCCATCGTGCCTTTTATCGTGGTTCAGGAAAATGTTATTGTCAGAGAATACAACAAAATTGTTTTTCCTCTTGATTTGTCAAGAGATACCAAGCAAAAATTGAATATTACCTTGATGCTGGCTGAGAAATTCAATTCTAAAATTTATATCGTTACAACAAAAGCGGAGAATTCCACGCTAAAGGTCAATTTGGATAAAAATCTCGAGTATGCGCAAAACTATTTAAGTCAGCATAATTTGTCATTTGAGGTTGAAATACTTGAGGCAAGTAATTTCGTTCAAGAAATCATGGATTTCTCAGTAAAGATAAATGCTGATTTAATCGCTATTGTTAATTCTACCGAAGGTGGACTATTCGGCTCTGCAGAGGCTCAAAAGATAATTTCTAATGAAGAGAAAATTCCGGTTTTATGCGTTAATTCTGCTATCTCATATTCCGGAGGAATGATGTTCTCTTAAAAGGGATTTTAAGAATTGAATTCCAAGGGTCAGTTTAAATTAACTGACCTTTTTTTTATCTCTTCCAGTCTTTTTTCTTTTTCTTCTGATCTTAAATTCATAGCTGTTTTGGTGAAATAGGAGTGCTTTTCTAGAAATTTGATTTGCATCTTATCCCATTCCAGGTCATTTTTAATTTGTCCTTTTATCAATAACTCTTCTTTTAATGTGTCAGCTATTTCATAGAAGTCGCCCCTGCCCAAGTAGTCAAGGTCGGCATCGCATAGAATTTCTTCCAATAATGTTTTGGGTGATTGAGGTATTTGTGTAGCCATAATCATATCAGAAATTATTTGGATTTGCGATTCGGAGTAACCGAATAGCGGAAGGAATTCTTTGGCGAATTCTGCAGCGACAGGCTCATTTTTTAAATATGTTTTTATAAAACCTGAATCATGAAATAATGCAGCGGTTTTTAGTAAAATAAGTTCGTCTCCGGAAATGCCTTCCGAGATTCCATTGGTCTCTGCAGCATTTCTTACATCCAATGTATGGCTTAAGCCATGGTATAGGAGGTCGTCCGGTAATTCTTTTTGCAGTTTTCCGATGATGAATTTCTCCATTTTATAATAATTAATCTTGCTGTAAATAGAGGCATGCAGTCTTTCCTGGAACAATTTGTTCGGTATTGTTCCCTCCTCATCAGCCGAGAGTTCCGGCATGATTCGATTGACAAAATACATGGCAACTTCCCCTTTGTTTTTTGCAAGGATTTTACCTCTATATGTGCAGTCAAAAAAATATTTTATGTGTTTATAAGTAGTTCCTGAAATATTTACCTTGCCCACTTCGCCCTGCATTTCCATTCTGTTGGCTACGTTTACGCTGTCACCCCAGATATCATAAGCCAATCGTTTTATTCCGACCACTCCTGCAATAAGTTCTCCTGTGTTTATTCCAATACGGAGTTCCCAAAATTGTTCTCCCTTGGCGGTTTTATCTGCTCTAAGCTGAACCATAAATCGTTGTATGTCAAGAGCCGCCAGTACAATTTCAATGGGGTTGCTTTTGTTTCTAACGGGTAATCCTCCGGCGCACATGTATGAGTCACCAATTGTTTTTATTTTTTCTATGTTGTATTTTTCTATGATTTCATCAAATTTTATAAAGCAATAATCAAGTTCCGATACCAAGTCTTTAGGGCGAATTTTTTCAGCAATTTGCGTAAAGCCTTTAAAGTCGGTAAACATTATCGAGGCGGTTCTGTAATGTCTCGCGGAAGCCTTTCCCTTGGTTTTAAGTTCTTCCACTGTTTCTTGCGGCAGCATGTTGAGCAGCAGTTTTTCTACTTTACCCTTTTCATTTTCCAAAAGTTTATTTTGAGTTTCTATTTTTTTTGTTTTGTCTAGTATTTCATAGGTTCTCTCCCTAACTTGTTTTTCAAGATATATCTTCTGAGCTTTAACAACATTGATACGTGCTTTTGATATACCAAAAAACAGGCCTAAAACAGCAAAAACGCAAATTGATCTAAACCACCATGTTTTCCAGTAGGGCGGTAAAACTGTAACATTGAGTGTGGCTATTTCAGAACTCCATATGCCATCGCTGTTGGCAGCTTTTACTTTAAATACATATTCTCCCGGGTCAAGGTTTGTATAGGAAGCCTGCCGTTTTTCGGCCACATAATTCCAGTCTTCATCAAAGCCTTCCATAATAAAGGCATATGAATTTTTGTCGGGTGCAGAATAGTGCAGTGCAGCATATTCAAAGGTGAAAACTCCTTGCTTGTGGGTTAGGGTGATCTCCTGGGTTTCGATTATTGATTTTTTTAACGGAGATTTTTTTTCTAAAATCCGAACTTTTTTGTTGAAAATTTGAAGCTCGGTGATTATTACTTTTGGAGGTGTGCTGTTGATCTGTATTTTTGACGGGTTAAAAGTGTTTAAGCCATTTATTCCTCCGAAAAAAAGCTCTCCATTTTTTCCTTTAAAGTGCGCTCCCGTATTGAATTCATCGCTCTGTAATCCGTCACTCTCATAGTAGTTCTGGAACTTGCCGCTTTTAAGATTGAA
>CANHPJ010000179.1 GCA_947462515.1 Bacteroidota bacterium
AATCTGTTTCCGTTGGCATTTTTAATTGTATCAGAATATACCCCATTTTGGTCCAGTTTAAAATTTCCGTTGAAGTAATTTTTTATGTTTAAGAAATTCAACTGGCCTCTACGTTCATAAATAGGTGATGACTTATCGACTCCTAAGGTAAAATTGACATTGTTAAAATCATTGGTATCTGCATATAACTCAAAAAAAACAGCACCATTTGGAGCGTAAGGTCCAAAATTTAAACTGGTATTGCGAGCAAACCAGGTAAAAGCTGTATCAGAGTTTACCTCATATCCAAGGTGAAAGACTGAGGTACCGGAGTTTCCAACTGCGCCAACTACTGCTCTTCCCGGCTTCTCTTTTATCAGGTTATCAATGAATTGAGCATCTATATCCTTGCCGTCTTTAGATCCTCCCAGTGTTCCCACGCTGGTATTGATAACGCATGGTTTTCCAAGCGAGTCGGCAATGTCAAAGATGTATTTTATACCATCCGCTACGGTGCTGGTCCAGCTTCTTGTAGCAGGGTTGAATTCACTGGCCACCATAACGATCTGAGCTTTTGGCGCAAGGCCTTTATATTTGCCAATAGCCCTTCCATTTCCTGCAGCTATGCCTGCCACGTGGGTACCGTGTCCGCCTTGAAGTGAGGTGTTGTGCGTGCATCTGCCGGCATCTATATCTGCTGCTGACCATTCTTGCCCGTAACCATATGGTTTTGGAGTACTAGTTGGTGATGTAATGGTTTGATCCCATAGTTTAATTATTCTTGTTTTACCATTTTCATCTTTAAAATCTTCATGGTTAAAATCTATTCCGGTGTCAATAAAACCAAGGATTACACCCTCGCCGTCATATCCTTTTGGTAAGCCGATTCCTTGATGAACTTTGGCAGCATTTATATTGTTTATCATGCTGTCGTTAAGCACCTGGCCTTTGTTTTCGTTATATTCAATTCTTTGCAGACCAATGTTCTCTGCATTTGCAGCAAAAGCTCCGATTTTGGATGCGGGTAGTCTTATCGACATAATATCACCCGAATAGTATTTTAAAACCCCTCCATTGCTAGATACAAAATTTGAAATTTTATTTAGGTCACCTTTTACCATTAGGTCAATTTGGTTTTCGTTCACCGATTCACTAGAAAGTTTTAGGTTTTTATAATGGTTCGATTGCTGTTTTTTTTCTTCTTGCGCTATTCTGTTTTGAAGCTGAAAATTCAATCCGTTTACCCTTTGACCCAGGCAATAAAAAGAGTTAAACAAAAGATATAATATGGAAACGTATATATATATTAAATTTTTCATTTTGTATTTACTGGGGTTCGTAGCTTGGTATATCAGTTAAAAAGTCAAAGGTGTTTTCTTGGTAATCTATTTTAAAGCAATAATGCTGTATTCCATTGGTGACTATGCCCAAGTCAATTTTTAAAGTGCTGTTATATCGTGATATTTGTTCAAAGGTTTCTTCTTTTATTGCTACCTCAGGTGCTTTGCATTCCACAATGATAATTGGTTTTCCTAAATTGGAATAAATCACGATGTCTGTTCTTTTTTTTTGTGAATGGTATTTTAATCCCGATTCAACGGCTATTAATGATGTAGGGTATTTTTTTTCTTCGACAAGAAAGCATATAAAATTTTGTCTTACCCATTCTTCAGGAGTAAGAGCGATATATTTTTTTCGGATGCTATCAAAAATTTGCGTCTTTTGATTTACGGTTTTAAATTTGAAATTATAAGAGGGTAAATTTAATTTTTTCATATCCGAAATATAATTCTAAAGTAGCAAAAAATAGTTTAATTTGGTCTTGTAGTTTTTTAAAATTAACAATATCAATTCCAATTAATACTAGTTGGGAAATAAAATTGCAGGTATAAAAGAAACAAAGCGTTATCAATGAAAACAAAACAAGAAATAGTTGATAATTGGTTACCTCGCTATACAGGGACTAAATTAGAAGATTTTGGAAAATATATTTTGTTAACCAACTTTAGTGGTTATGTAAAAAAGTTCTCAGAAATCAATAAAGTAGACATACATGGTATAGATAAAGCTATGCCAAATGCAACTGCCGATGGAATAACCATGATTAATTTTGGCATGGGGAGCGCAAACGCTGCCACCATAATGGATTTGCTTAGTGCCATTGAACCCAAAGCTGTTTTGTTTCTGGGGAAATGCGGAGGCTTGAAAAAGAAAAACCAATTGGGTGATTTGATTCTTCCCATCGCTGCAGTTAGAGGAGAAGGAACCTCCGACGATTATTTTCCTCATGAAGTTCCTGCTTTGCCTTCATTTAGCCTTCAAAAAGCAGTTTCAACAACCATCCGAAATTACCAGGAAGATTATTGGACAGGTACAGTATATACTACCAATAGGAGGGTTTGGGAGCATGATGAGGACTTTAAAAATTACTTGAGAAAAATAAGGTGTATGGCCATTGATATGGAAACAGCTACTATTTTTATTACAGGCTTTGCCAATCATATCCCTACCGGTGCTTTGCTTCTGGTTTCTGACCAGCCTATGATACCCGAGGGAGTTAAAACCGCCGAGAGTGACCAGAAAATCAATAACGACTTTGTTGAAACCCATATTAAAATTGGGATAGATGCCTTGAAGGAATTGATTAATAATGGGCTTACTGTTAAGCATTTGCGTTTCGAAGAATAATGGATTATAATCAAATTATAAATGATCTGAAAAACAAGGTTTATCATCCTATTTATTTTTTAATGGGTGATGAACCTTATTTTATCGATAAGATATCGGATTTTATTTCAGAAAAAGTGCTTGATGCTGCCGAAAAGGAGTTCAATCAGAGTGTGTTGTATGGAAAAGATATTGATACCACAGCTTTGATCTCCGCTCTAAAGCGATATCCCATGATGGCCAATCACCAGGTTGTAATTGTAAAGGAAGCTCAAAATATCAGAGATATAGAACGCTTGGCTACCTATGTTGAAAATCCCCTTAAGTCAACAATATTAGTGTTGTGCTACAAATTCAAAACCCTTGATAAGCGAAAATCTTTTACTAAACTCGTTGATAAAAATGGAATTTTATTTGAGTCTAAGAGATTGTATGACAACAAAATACCTGAATGGATAGACAATTATTTAAACGATAAAGATTATATCATTGGTCATAAAGCTGTTACCATGATTACCGAATTTTTAGGGAACGATTTAGGCAAGATTGCCAACGAGCTGGAGAAGTTGATGATTAACCTACCCGAAAAATCTGAAATAACAACAGAGCATATTGAGAAATACATTGGTATAAGTAAGGATTACAATAATTTTGAGTTACAGGAAGCCATCTCCAAAAAAGATGTCGTTAAGGCAACAAGGATTGTATATTATTTCGAAAAAAACTCTAGGAACAATCCTTTAATCTTAACTATAATAAATTTGTTTGGTTATTTTACAAAAGTTTTAAAATACCATTACGCGCCCGACAAGCGGAATTCCAAGGAAGTGGCAGCCATGCTGGGTGTTAATCCGTTTTTTGTAAAAGAATACGAAATTGCTGCACAGAATTATAACATAAAAAAAACTGTTGAGGTAATCGCCTTGCTAAGGGAGTATGACTTAAAGTCGAAGGGTTTGGAAAATGTTTCCGGATCTGATGGTGATATTTTAAAAGAATTGGTTTATAAAATAATGCATTAAAACTAAAATTTACAGTTATGAATTATTGGTTGGTAAAATCAGAACCGTTTAAATATTCGTGGGATAAATTTTTACAAGAGGGTGCTACTTTTTGGGATGGAGTGAGGAATTACCAGGCAAGAAATAACCTTAAAGCTATGAGCAAGGGCGATTTAGTATTGTTTTATCACAGTAATGAAGGCCTGCAAGTGGTTGGTATTGCTAAGGTTGTTAAGGAGTTTTATCAGGATCCGACAACAGAAGATAAAAACTGGGTTGTGGTAGATTTAAAACCATATAAGACACTTAAAAAGCCTGTAACCTTGGTGCAAATAAAGTCAGATGAATTATTGCAGGAAATAGGACTTGTTAAACAGGGCAGACTCTCTGTTATGAGTTTAAAGCCTGAGGAGTTCGATCGTATAGTGGAGCTAGGCAGCTAGACCCCAAAATCAATGTTTCTTAATATTACACAAATTAGAATTGAAGCCAAATAACTGGTTTGACGATTTATTAAAACTAAATGGATGAAATTTTCGAAGTCACTAAATAAATCAGTTTTTCTTGTTTTATTATTCTTTTGTTTTCATGGTTTGTTTGCGCAAACTGCTACTATACGCGGTTTTGTTTACGAAAAAGAAACCGGAGAGCCCGTTATGTTTACTAATGTGGTTTTAAAAGGCACTTCCTATGGAGCGGCCACAGATGTTAACGGATATTATGCCATTTCAAAAATTACCCCTGGCGACTATGTGCTTTATGTCTCCAGTCTTGGTTTTGAAACTGTTTCTATAGCCGTTTCAGTTAAGTCCAATGATATTATAAATAAGAAAATCATACTTGCAGCTGCAGCTGTCGACCTAGACGTGGTTGATATTTCGGGAGAGAAGCAGGAATCTAAAATGGAAGTTAGAACTTCTGTAATAAAGGCTACTCCCAGGGAAATTAAACAGGTGCCTACTGTTGGTGGAGAGGCAGACATAGCCCAATACCTTCAAATTCTGCCCGGGGTTGTGTCTACCGGTTCTCAAGGAGGCCAGCTCTACATAAGAGGAGGAGCTCCCATACAAAACAAGGTGCTTTTAGACGGTATGGTAGTGTATAATCCCTTTCACTCCATAGGATTATTTTCTGTTTTTGACACCGATATCATCAAAAATGCGGATATATACACCGGTGGCTTTGG
>CANHPJ010000180.1 GCA_947462515.1 Bacteroidota bacterium
ACAAGTATCTGTTCACGAATCAAATCATAATCAATAACCTCTTCTGTAATTGGATGTTCTACCTGAATACGGGTATTCATCTCCATGAAATAGAAATTACGGTGTTTGTCAACCAAGAACTCAACGGTACCAACACCTTCGTAATTAACAGCGGAGGCAGCTTTAATAGCAGCTTCTCCCATAGCTTCTCTCAATTCGGGGGTCATGAAAGGAGAAGGGGTTTCTTCTACCAGTTTTTGATGTCTTCTTTGAACAGAACAATCACGTTCTGAAAGGTGACAAACCTTACCAAATTGATCTCCAACAATCTGAATTTCAATATGACGAGGTTCTTCAATGTATTTTTCAAGATACATACCATCATTGCCAAAAGCAGCAGCAGCCTCTTGTCTGGCAGAATCCCATGCAGTTTGCAAGTCTTCTTCTTTCCAAACAATACGCATACCTTTTCCGCCACCACCGGCAGTAGCCTTTAGAATAACCGGGTATTTAACTTCTTTAGCCGCTTTAACAGCAGTTTCGATATCGTCTATAATGCCTTCTGTTCCGGGAACTGTGGGAACTCCTGCCTTAATCATCGTTGCTTTTGCATTGGATTTATCACCCATTGCATTAATCATTTCGGGAGAGGCACCAATAAATTTGATACCATTTTCCTGACAAATTTTGGAGAACTTGGCATTTTCCGAAAGGAACCCATAACCCGGATGAATAGCATCAGCATTAGTTATTTCGGCCGCCGCAATTATTCGCGGTATATTCAAATAGGATTCTTTGCTCATTGGAGGCCCTATACAAACGGCTTCATCGGCAAAACGAACATGAAGACTTTCCTTATCTGCAGTAGAATAAACAGCTACTGTTTTAATCCCCATTTCCTTGCAGGTTCTGATTATGCGCAAAGCAATTTCACCTCGGTTGGCAATTAATATCTTTTTAAACATAAATTTCTATGACTGTTATTAAGATTTTGAGCGTTTCTTTAAAATCAGAAGTTAAGTTTCTGTAATATTCTCTCAAATTTTATGATTTAAATATTAAATAGGCTCAACCAAAAATAAAGGCTGATCGTATTCAACCGGTTTGGCATCATCAACCAAAACTTTAACAATTCTTCCTGCCACTTCAGATTCTATTTCATTAAACAATTTCATCGCTTCAATGATACATACAACCTTACCTGGTTTAATTTCATCGCCAACATTGGCAAATATTGGTTTTCCCGGGCCTGATGCACGATAAAAAGTACCAATCATCGGTGATTTAACCGTAATGTACTTAGAATCATCAGAAGCAGCTACTTGAGGAGCTGCAGGAGCTGAAGAAACAGGCATTGCAGCAGCAGGGGCTAAAGCCACCGGTGCAGAAACAACAGGGGCGGAAGAGTAAACAACTTGTTGAGCCGCTACAGGTGTCTTAATAACAATTTTAAATCCTTTTGACTCTAACTCCACTTCACTTACGCCAGATTTTGCTACAAATTTAATTAGTGCTTGTATTTCATTAATATCCATAAAATATCTATTGATTAGATTGGTTTTGTTTTCGAATTAATGGTAAATATAGTAAAATAATTTAATGTGTTTTTTGATTTAAAGTCTAAACAAATGCTTTTGAATTTAAGTTTAATATTAAATTAATCTTATTAAATATTTATGATTAGTGCTTTTAGGAATTGTAGGCCCATTTAACATAAATTGCTCCCCAAGTAAAGCCACCTCCAAAAGCAGAAAGAATTATATTGTCTCCCTTTTTCAGTTGCTTTTCATAATCCCATAAACACAGCGGAATAGTTCCGGAAGTGGTATTTCCATAACGCTGAATATTTAGCATTACCTTATCTGAACCAACACCCATTCTATTTGCTGTAGCATCAATAATTCTTTTATTAGCTTGGTGAGGGACCAACCAGGAGACATCTTCACTTGACAAATTATTTTTTTCCATAATCTCGGCAGAAACATCAGCCATTCCTTTAACCGCAGCCTTAAAAACCGGCTGGCCATCCTGAAACACAAAGTGCTCTTTGGCATCGACAGTAGCATGAGAGGCGGGCTTTACAGAGCCTCCTGCTTTTTGATGCAAATAATGCCTTCCAGAACCATCACTTTTAAGTATAGAGTCCATGATTCCAAGCCCTTCCTGGTTTGGCTCCAATAAAACTGCACCGGCACCATCTCCAAAAATAACACAGGTTGATCTATCTGTATAATCAATTATAGAAGACATTTTATCAACTCCCACAACAACAACTTTTTTATATTTACCGGTTTCTATAAACTGGCTGGCAACAGTAACAGCATATATAAAACCAGAGCAAGCAGCACCTAAATCAAAACCCCAAGCATTAGTTGCACCAAGTTTGTCACAGGTTATATTAGCTGTGGCAGGAAAAACAAGATCTGGCGTTACAGTGGCGCAAATCAAAAGATCGATTTCAGTCGGAAGCATGCCTTTTTTGGCAAGAAGCCCCTTAACAGCTTCAACAGCCATATCGGAAGAGCCTTTTCCTTCACCTTTCAAAAGTCTTCTCTCTTCAATTCCTGTTCGGCTTATGATCCATTCTTCTGTAGTATCAACCATTTTCTCCAATTCTTTGTTGGTGAGAATATAATCAGGTAAATAACCATTTACGGCTGTTATTGCTGCGGTAACTTTTGTCATTATAAAAGAAAATTAATTTTTAAAGGATTGAATTGACGGCTTTTGGTGACTTTTAATATAAAAGTCTTAGAAAGATAGTATAAAAATCGAAGCTGATGCAAGACTCAAAACTACTATTGGATAATTTATCTAAAAAATTTATGGATCCAATCTTCATAATTTTTATTAAGAAATCATTAATTGGACACTACAATTAAGTTTTAAATAAACGAAGAAAAGAATTTCGGCAAGCCAAAATTCTTTTCAAATTGTTGTTTCTAAAAAAAAATTATTGTTGTTTTTCCATCACAACTTTACCTTTATAGTAAAGTTTACCTTCGTGCCAGTGTGCTCTATGATATAAGTGAGGCTCACCAGTGGTTGGACAAATAGCAACTGTAGGAGCATCAATTTTATCGTGAGTCCTTCTTTTATCTCTTCTCGATTTGGAAATTCGGTGTTTAGGATGTGCCATTTTACTGTTTTATTTTTTTGGTTAATTTAAATTTTTCAATGCGTCCCACCGTGGGTCGCTTTCTTCAATGTTAGGCTGAGCCTGTTGATTTTTATTTAACAGTTTCACAATTTCCGGATCGCAATCTTTTTCATCATGCACTCTTCTATGTGGCACTGCAAGTATAATATACTCAAATATAAACTGCGAAACATCTATTTCGGCTTTATTGGAAGCTAAAATATACACCTCATCAGATTCTTCGTAGGATTCCTCGCCAAACTTAACGTATAATTTCTGACTTGTGGCAAGTTCATAATTGAAATCTTCCAGGCATCTATCGCACGAAAGCAATACAGAACCTTTAATTTTAAAGTTAAGAACAAGCATTGTGGACATTTTCTCAAAGTCTAAGTCAACTTTAAAACTGCCTTTGCTTATTTCTTCAGAACCTAAATCTTCAAAGAACGCCTGATCTATCTCAAAATGAAAACTATGATTTCCAATTTTCAGGCTTTCGAATTGAATAATAAACTGTTTTAAATTCTTCATTTCATTATTTTGTTTTCGAAGGGGAACAAAGTTATAAAATTAAGTTTAATTTTAAAAACTTATTAACAATTATATTGAAAACTAAATCTTTTTAGCACAGATTTATTTTTCTGCCCCTCTACAAACAATTGAAAAACTAAGCAATCAAGAGGCAAAAAGAATCTATTCTCTTTTTAGAGGAGAAAATTTTAACGGATTAGCAGAGATTGCTTTAAATTCTTTACGTTTTTCGAAAATATCGATTGCCAGATAAACTGCCTGACGGAAAGAATCTTCATTCGCATTGTTTTTCCCTGCAATATCATAGCCTGTGCCATGATCGGGCGAAGTTCTGACAACAGGAAGTCCTGCCGTGTAATTTACACCGCCACCAAAGGAAATTGCCTTGAAAGGAGCAAGTCCCTGATCGTGATACATAGCAAGTACACCATCGAAATTCTTGAAGTTTCCTGAACCAAAAAAGCCATCGGCAGCATAAGGGCCAAAGGCAAAAATATTTTCTTCTTTAGCCTTTTGAATAGCTGGCAAAATTATTTCTTTCTCTTCATTACCAATCAAGCCTTGATCACCTGCGTGCGGATTAAGACCCAAAACAGCAATTTTAGGTTTTCTAATGCCGAAATCCTCCAACAATGATTTATTAAAAATCCGCAACTTACTTAATATCAATTCTGAAGTAAGCATTGTTGAAATTTTATTGACAGGAATATGACCTGTAGCAACACCTACACGTAAATTCTCATTAATCAAAAGCATCAATACCTCCTTAACATTGAACTTAGATGCCAAAAACTCAGTATGCCCCGGAAAGTTAAAAGAATCTGACTGAATAGTATGCTTATCAATGGGTGCGGTAACCAAGACATCTATTTTGTTCTTCTCCAAATCATCGAT
Organism: Bacteroidota bacterium; assembly: GCA_947462515.1. Taxonomy (GTDB): domain Bacteria; phylum Bacteroidota; class Bacteroidia; order JACCXN01; family JACCXN01; genus CANHPJ01. The sequence goes on from CANHPJ010000180.1 coordinate 4,544, forward strand.
TGCGCAGCTCAATGATTTAAGTGCATATTTTCCTCCTATTGGGGTGGGCTTTCCAAACTCAATGTTAAAATCTTCTTCCCAGCAGCTTAAAAGGTTTACGTGCCTAGGTATAGCTTGTGTAATATCTTTAACAGTGAAGAAATTGAATTCAAGATGCTCCAGCGACTTTCTATGAAAAGAAGCTGATTTTGAAGAGCCATAAATAATTGGGGTGCAAACCTGGGTCATTCGATTATCCTCGAAGGTTTTTATAAT
>CANHPJ010000181.1 GCA_947462515.1 Bacteroidota bacterium
CTAAGTTGGTTTTCGATAAAAATAAAGTTCGAACTCTCCAAATCAATAAAGTGCTTGAGCTAATATGCAGCAATGACAAGGCTTTTGAAGGGGATAAAAAAAGAAAGCACACCAATTTTGGTGTGCTTTCCCTCGGAGTGGAGTCGGAGGGAATCGAACCCTCGTCCAAACAAGGAATTCATAAGCTTTCTACATGTTTAGCTCTTACTTAATTGTAGGGAATAAACCGGCAAAGAGCCACCTATTTATTCCTTAGTCTTTTTATCTTGTCTGGCCATCAAGACACTGACCAAACCAGCTCCATTGGATGATACCCAAACCAAAAAAACATGGAGCACATTTTTTTGTAGGTAGCTCGTTCATCACACCTAGTGTGAGAATAAGGCAATTAGACTTGGTCTAATTAAGCCGCAAGCGCGTAGTTGTTTTCGCCATTTAGACGGTTATGATTGGGATTAAAGAGCCAGCTTCACCACGCTCTACATGCTTACATACCAATCGCTCTTGCTGTCAAATCCAGTCGACCCCAAATTTATGTAGTCTGCAAAAGTATATAATTTACCGATTAAAACAGTTAATTACATTTAATTGTTTAAACAAAAGTTGAACCAATGTATTTATGGTGCAATATTTACAGAAGTAATTTGTAGTTTTGGCCTTTAAAATCACACAATACTGTGATTTTTATTTGGTGGATACAATTTGAATCAATAGAATTTAATAAACAAAAAACATGAAGATAGGTATTTTAAGAGAAGGTAAAAACCCACCAGATAAGCGAGTACCTTTATCACCTTTTGAGTGCAGAACTTTATTGGATAAATACCCAGAGCTTGAAATTTTTGTTCAGCCAAGTCCCATCAGATGTTTTACAGATTCTGAATATCAGGCTTTAGACATTAATTTAAAAGAAAATTTAAGTGATTGCGATGTTTTAATGGGAGTTAAGGAGGTTAAGATATCTGATTTAATTCCTGAGAAAAAATATTTTTTCTTTTCTCATACCATCAAGAAACAAGCTCACAACAGGGAACTTTTAAAAGCTTTGATTAAAAATAAAATTGAACTCATAGATTACGAAACTTTGACAAATAAATCAGGCGAGAGAATACTTGGTTTTGGAAGGTATGCCGGTATTGTTGGTTCCTATAATGCAATTTTGGGATATGGTTTAAAATATAATCTCTATAAATTAAAGCCCGCCCATCAGTGTAAGGATAAATTAGAATTGGAACTGGAATTAAAGAAGGTTAAACTTGGCAATATTAAAATTGCTGTTACTGGTGGAGGTAGAGTGGCTAATGGTGTTTTCGAAATTTTGAGTGCTCTGGAGTTAAAAAAAGTTTCTCCGAATGAATTTATCAATGAAACTTTTAATGAACCTGTTTATACTCAATTGCAACCTAACGAATACGTTATAAAGAAGGATGACTCTGCCTACGTTAGAAATGATTTTTTTCAAAATCCCCAAGATTATAAATCTGCATTTCTTCCCTTTACAAAGGTGGCTGATGTTTTAATTTCTGCCCATTACTGGGATCCAAAATCTCCCTTGCTTTTTACCTGGGATGAATTAAGTTTACCTGATTTTAAAATAAAGCTTATCTCTGATGTTACCTGTGATATAGATGGTTCGGTGCCTTCTACCACGCATGCCACCACCATTGATTTTCCATTTTACGACATTGATGTTAAAACCAAACAAGAATATAATACTTTTTCAACCGATAAGTTAACAGTCATGTCTGTTGATAATTTGCCTTGCGAACTGCCCCGAGATTCTTCTGAAGGTTTTGGTAACGATTTAATAAATAAGGTTTTACCATTTTTGCTGGATCATGATCCGGAAAATTTATTAGAGAGAGCCACCATTACCAAAGATGGTAATTTATATGGTAAATTCATTTATCTACAAGATTATGCCTCTCAATAATATTTTTGTTGATATGATGCTTCTTTTAAAAGTGTTTAATAAGTTTTGTGCTTGGCAATTTATGAGATAAGGCAGCTCCATTAAAAGGTTAATAAAGAGTTGAAAAGGCACAAAAAAAGCCCCGTATATTATACGGGGCTTTTTTCATGAGTTTTTTATTTATTCAGCAGACTTTTTTGCTGGTGCTTTTTTTGCTGCTGGCTTCTTTTCTGTTGCCTCTGCACTAACGGTTTCTTTTTTAGAAGATTTTGATTCTATTTTCACAGCTGATACAGTTGGTCTTTTTCTTCTTGAATTACCGTATGAACCGATTGAAATTTTTCCTTTTTTTGATTTTTTATCGCCTTTTCCCATAATAGTGTGAGTTTTTTTACTAGTTTTTTTATTCTGAACAAATATATAAAATTATAAATCGTAAAAAAGTTTTTATACTTAAAATATTGAATTGCTAAGTTTAAAAGTTGGTTTCAAGTTTTATGTATTTATTCTGAACGAAAACAGAAAACTTAAATCGTTAAAATGGATATCCTATACCAAAATTAATGCTTTGAAAATTGTATTTGCTACCAAAGGTTTCTTTATAGTTTGTTTTCCAGTTGGAATTAAATAGATTTTTAATCACCCAATATTCGTTTTGTTTTTGCATAGGATCCCGCAGTTTAAAACCTACATCCAGTCTGAACACGAAAAATGAAAAATCAAATCGAATTCCCATACCCCCTCCTATGGCAATTTGTTTGTAAAACTTATCCAGCTCAAAATTTCCTTCAAGCCTGTTTTTATCCAATTTGTAAAGCCAGATGTTGCCTGCATCAAAAAAAACTGCTCCATTTAAAGTTTTCAATAAATTAAACCGATATTCCAAATTGCTCTCCAGGTTGATATCGCCAATTCTTACTGTTCCATTTTTTGAAGCATCATAGAATGAACCGGGGCCTAATGTTCTGGCCGCCCATGCTCTGTTATTATTTGAGCCACCGGCAAAATAACTTTTTTCTATAGGCAGCGCGTTGCTATTCTGAAATGGAATTCCAGCCCCAGCTGCAATTCGATAAACAATACTGTTTTTTTCATTTATTATATTGTAGAATCTATAATCGGCATCAGCCTTTAAGTATTCTGAGAATGGTGTTCCATTAAATAATTCAAATAATCCGTCAGAATTTTTCTTGAGGTTGCCTTTTTCAAATATTTTTCTAATACCCATTCCGGATTCTTCTATGCCACCGCTAAAGAAACTAAAACTTCTGTTCTTTTTAATGTTTTGATTGTTGTATAGAAAAAATATTTTTGGACCTATGGTCATGTGAGGAACGAAACTTGCCAGCACATATGGGTTATTAATTTGTAGAAACACGGAATTTTTTATTTCTACATTAACTAAATTTATTTCCTGAGGATTAATAATCATAGTCCAAGAAGAAGAAATTTTACCCGAGTAACTCATCGTTAGGTTGGCAATACGGCGCTTAAAATCAGGCCTTTCTTGATAATTGTATGAGGCAGTAAATGTGGTTCTATTCGAAAATGGTACTGCTTTTTTTAGTCCCTTGTTTAATCTTTCAGGTATCAAAAACTTGGGTACATGCAATGATAGTTCCGGCCCTATTTCTTTGGTATTAAAAAAGAAAGTGTTTTTCGATTCATTTCCAAAGGTTTGTTGTGCCTCTAGTTTCCCTTTTAATTTTAATTCCAGTATCTCAGCTCCCTTAAAAACATTTTTATTAGAATATACTAAGTTACCTTCAACCCCTAAATTTCTGCCTAAACCGATGTTTACAGAGGGGCTGGTTGTACCCTCAATTTCAATACCATATGATTGTCGAATAGAAGGTGTTAACCTAATAAAACAATTTAATTTTAAGGTGTCACTGCTTTCGTTCAAATTGTTTTTTGAGTCTTCAAATACTATGTTAACAAGTTTAAATACTCTTAAATCAGATAGCTTCTTGTATGTAGCTTCAATATATTCCTCGCAATAAACACTATTGTTTTTAAATTTTATGTTTTCGTTGATAATATGAGGCCTAAAACCAATATTGTCATTAAAAATAAACTTAATATTATTTAAAATCAGGGTGTCCTTAAACACCCTATTAGGATTGAACTGATCATAATCTGTTAAAATATAAATTTCGTTTATCTTATAGATTTTATGATATATTTCAGATTTGTCAGTACCATCAGTATTATTTGGATTTTTTAATTCAATATCAATATCAACGACGTTATTATTTAATGCACTATCAATATCAAAATTGATATATTCCTTTGAAAAATTAAAGTATCCATTATTTTTTAATTGTTTTGTAAGCCTTTCTCTTTCCTTTAAAATATTATCTTCATCATAGTTATCTCCCGACTTTAATAGGTAATTGTTAAGTTCCACATCTATTGTCTTTTTTATGGAACTGTCTGAAATTAAATAATCTACATTTCTTATTTTGTAGGGTTCCTTAAAATCAATGAAATAATGTACTGAAGCTTTTTTACCCTTGTAAGTTGTGGAGTCTTTTACCTGTGCATTGAAAAATCCTTTTTTTGATGCATAAAGCTCCAGTTGTTTGGATGATTTTTTGGTTAATAAGGTGTCTAATACTATAGGTTTTTCACCAATATCCTGGATAAAAGATCTAAAGGTTTTTGAATCGTCTTCGATAAGTGGTTTGCCCTTAGCTTCCCGCTTTAAATTTTTTTTGTTTACTAAGGCTTGTTTTTTTAAGTTGTCTCGTTCTACTTTTTCTGGATTAATGCTATTATAAACCATTAAATAAAAAGGAATTTTCCCGAAAATTCTACGATTAGCTTTCTGCTTAATTATTTTTGTGAGTTCTGCTTCGCTTAATACTTTGTTTGAA
>CANHPJ010000182.1 GCA_947462515.1 Bacteroidota bacterium
AACTTTTAATCTTGTATTGGATAAAGGAGGAATTAAAAGAATGAAACAGATCAATCCCAAAACTTGTGTGGTGAGGGTAATAATTTAGCATGGTTAAGAAGGAAAAAGTTAATATTTCCCCAAAACTTTTATACTTGATGCGTGAAAAGATTAATTTCTATTTTTATCGGACACTAGTGATATGAAATATCGGTTTTTATAAAGATTTAAACAGCCACATTATTTTCTCTTAATGCATCATTTAAAGATGTTTTTAAATCTGTACTTTCTTTTCTTTTACCAATAATCAATGCACAAGGTACCTGATATTCGCCGGCAGGAAATTTTTTGGTATAACTACCCGGAATAACAACTGCTCTTTCAGGGACTTCACCTTTATATTCAATGGGTTCATTGCCTGTAACATCTATTATTTTTGTTGATTTGGTTAAAACTACATTAGCTCCTAAAACGGCCTCCTTTTTCACACGCACTCCCTCAACTACAATACATCTTGATCCGATAAAGCAGTTGTCTTCAATGATAACAGGAGATGCCTGAAGAGGTTCTAAAACTCCTCCAATACCCACACCGCCGCTTAAATGCACATTTTTACCAATTTGTGCGCATGAACCTACTGTAGCCCAGGTATCAACCATAGTTCCTGAATCTACGTATGCTCCAATATTTACATAAGATGGCATCAAAATTACTCCTTTTGCTAAAAACGAGCCATACCTTGCAACTGCTGGGGGAACAACTCTTACTCCAATACTTTCATAGGAGTTTTTGAGTTTCATCTTGTCATAAAATTCAAATGGACCTAACTCTATGGTCTGCATTTTACGAATTGGAAAATAAAGTACCACTGCTTTTTTTACCCACTCATTAACCTGCCAAATGCCATTTAAAGGTTCTGCAACCCTAAGAGTTCCCTTATCTAGGTGCTCTATAACTTCAGATATGGCATCATGAGTTCGCTGATCATTTAATAAATCGCGATTTTCCCAGGCTTCTTCAATTATATATTTTAAATTTTCCATGTTTTTTTTGCTCAAAGGTAAAAATCTTTCTATGTTTTTAATATTTGTAAATCGAATTATTTAGCTTTGAAAACTCTTCTTTTCTGATTGTTTAATTGACATTAAAGATTCTTCCATAATTTAAAATATTATATTTGTCATATTAATGATTTTATGGGTAGAATAATTGCGATAGATTACGGGACAAAAAGAGTAGGAATAGCCGTCACAGATAGTCTAAAGTTAATTTCTAACGGATTAACCACAGTTCATTCCAAAGATATTATTGTTTTTTTACAGGAATATTTTAAAAAAGAATCGGTTGAATGCATCGTTATTGGTGAACCTAAAAGAATGAATAATCAACCTTCAGAATCGGCTATTCATGTTGAGAAATTCGTTAAACAAATAAAGAAAACATTTCCAGATCTGCGACTTGAAAGAATGGACGAGAGGTTTACCTCCAAGATGGCTTTTAGAACGATGATTGATGCAGGTTTGAAAAAAAAAGATCGCCAGAACAAGGAACTGGTTGATACTATTAGTGCAGCTATAATTTTACAATCTTATTTAGAATACCAAAATAATAATTTAAACATTTGAATTTACACTGGTGTTTTTTAATAGCATAAATTTTATAAAATGATACTACCAATTACAGCATACGGCGAACCGGTATTAAAAGAAGTTGGAAAGGATTTAGATAAGAACTATCCGAATTTGAAGCAACTCATAGGCGATATGTTTGATACTATGTATAATGCCAAAGGAGTAGGGCTTGCTGCACCTCAAATTGGCAAATCGCTGCGCTTATTTATAGTCGATGCTTCCCCGTTTTCAGAAGATGATGAATATCCTGAATTGAAAGATTTTATCAAGGTTTTTATTAATCCTAAAATAATAGAGGAAAGTGGCGAAGAGTGGTTTTTTAACGAAGGTTGTCTCAGTATTCCGGGAATCAGAGAAGATGTTTATAGAAAACCTAAAATAAGAATTCAGTATTTTGATGAAAATTTTAAAGAATTTGACGAAGTTTATGATGGCATTGCAGCCCGAATCATGCAACACGAATATGATCATGTTGAAGGTAAATTGTTCGTTGAAAAAATAAATCCTCTAAGAAAGAGAATGTTGAAAGGTAAACTCTCAAACATAAGTGCAGGCATAGTTAAAGTAGACTATAAAATGAAGTTCCCAATTAAAAAGTAAGTCTAAAAGAATAATTAATCATGAAAAAAATAAGTCATCTTATCCTTGCTTCGATTGTATTTTCTTTTGTTTCCTGCAATAATAATCAAGAGAGCAATCCGGAAACCAAAACACTTTCAAAAGCCGAGATGGAGGATTTTATTAAGCAGAATGAATCCCTCTTGAAACCTGATCTTAATAATGAAAAAGGTAAAAATCAAGCCGAAGTCTTGGTAAAGGCGTATCAAGATTTTATAACGGCATATCCAAAAGATACGATTTGTGCAGAATATTTGTTTAAAGCGGCAGACATATCAAGAGGACTGGGAAGATCGCTACATGCGGTTGATTTATATGTTAAACTAGTTGATCAGTATCCAAGTTCTCAAAAAGCTCCTTTAGCATTATTTTTGCAGGGATTTTTGTTTGATAATGAATTGAATGACGATAAAAAAGCCGGAGAGCTTTATAAGCTATTTATTGAGAAATACCCTCAAAATAAATTAGTTAAAGATGCCGAGTTTTCATTGAATAACTTGGGTAAATCCGATGAGGAACTCATCGAAGAATTTGAAAAAAATCAAAAGAAAAACAAGGTTTAAGTCATTTTATATAAGTTTATAAATCAATTTTTGGTTTGAAATTTTTAAGTTTTTCGTCATTGACAAGTATATTTTTTTTGTAAGAGATTTTGGATACTGGATTATTAAAATTAGTCAGACGATTAACTGATGGAGAAAAGATTAAACCTAATAAGCGCTTAACTGCTTTTTTGGTTTGTTTGCTTGTGTCTTCTCTGTTTTGGTTTTTAAATTCGCTTTCCCACAAATACACTGAAACCATCAGTATTCCTGTTTCATACTCTAATTTGCCTAAAGATAAGTTCCTTCTCAATAAATTGCCTGAAAAAATTCTTTTGAAATTAACAGCACAAGGGTTTTATTTATTTGCCAATAAAATAAATTTATTTGAAGATCAGATTGTTATTGACTGTAATAATTTGAAATATAAGAATCAGAATCGCGAAGGAATATATACAACTTCAGGAGGTATTGATAAAATAAGTTCACAATTTAATTCCGAAATAGAAATCTTGAAAATTTTTCCTGATACTATTTTCTTTTATTTTGGAAATAAAAAAACTAAGCTTGTTCCCATAAAATTTAACTCCAGTATTAGTTTCGAGAAACAATATCAGCTCAAAGGTGATATAAAATTAAATCCCAAGGTAATTCGGGTTCAAGGACCTGACTTTTTGGTTGATTCGATACAAATGATCGAAACAGAAACTATTAAGCTGAATAAACTTAAAAAAGATGTTTCTTTAAAGGCAAAGTTGATACTGCCTTCAAAGTATAAGGAATTTGAACTTTCCCAAAAAGAAATCGATGTTTCCCTTTATGTGGAAAATTTTACTGAAGCTTCGGTTGATGTTCCTGTTTTTATCAAAAATGTTCCTGATAACTATACTATTAAAACTTTTCCAGAAAAGATAAAAATAAATTACCTGGTTGCTTTCAGTGAGTTCAATAATGTTGACAAATCAAAATTTATTGTCACTGCCGATTATAAAAACTTGAAAAATAAAAATAGAGTCGCACTAGAGATAAGTGGTAAACCAGATTTTGTTCAGGTTATAAAAATAAATCCTTCAAAAGTAGAATACATAATCTCCAATAAATGATTAAGTTAGGTATTACAGGCGGCATTGGAAGTGGTAAAACTATTGTTTGCGAGGTTTTTAAATGCCTGGGAATTCCTGTTTTCAATTCTGATTTAATTGCAAGAAGAATTGTTGATCAAAATGCTTGTGTTATTAATGAAATTAAGTCACAATTCGGTGATGATGTCTATACAAATGTAGGTCTTGATCGTAAAAAACTTTCCCAAATAGTTTTTCAAAATAAATCTGCTCTAGAACGTTTAAATTCAATTGTACATCCTGCTGTTTTCGATGAATTTCAAGTTTGGTTGGCGGAAAATAAAAATGCACCTTTTATAATTAAAGAGGCAGCTATTATGTTTGAGAGTGGCGCTTACAAAGAAATGGATAAGATTGCTACTGTTTTTGCACCTGAAAAAATCAGACTTAATAGAGTCGTTAAAAGAGATCATATTCCTGTAGATCAAATAAATAAAAGAATAGAAAATCAAATTACTGAACAAGAGAAAATAAATCGGTCTGATTTTGTCATAGTAAATGATGATGAGCAAATGGTTTTACCACAGGTAATTAAAATTTTCAATGAATTAAGTATGATTTAGAATTTTTTCCATTTTTAATCAAGACAAAATGAAAATTTTATCTGCAGAACAACAAAGACTTTTAGATTCCTATACCATCAGCAATGAGCCCATTAGTTCAATAGATCTGATGGAGAGAGCTTCCAAGGCTTGCTATGAAAAAATCGTATCGCAATACAATGATAATTACGAGTTTGTAGTGTTTTGTGGTGTTGGAAATAATGGGGGAGATGGGTTGGCTATTTCCAGGCTATTATTTTTAAATGGATTCAAGATAAAGGTTTTTATTGTTAGTTTTTCAGATAAATGCTC
>CANHPJ010000183.1 GCA_947462515.1 Bacteroidota bacterium
GGAGTTGATCCAATAGCCGTAGAGGATATTCAAAAAATAATTTCTACACTAAAGGCAAAAAACATAGGGATTCTAATTACCGATCATAATGTAAGGGAAACCTTAAAAATCACGGATAGGGCTTATTTGCTTTTTGAAGGCAACATATTAAAAGCAGGAACGGCTGATGAACTTGCCAGTGATGAACAGGTTAGAAAAGTCTATTTGGGACAGAATTTCGAATTAAGAAGATAATTGAATCTAAATCTACAAAAACAAAACGGCGATTTCTATTAAGAGATCGCCGTTTTGTTTTAATTTTTATTTTTATTCCTCGAAAAGTTCAAATTCGAAACTTTCCATTATTTGATTAGCCAATAATTTTTTGCATGCTTCTTCTGTTTTTGCTTTTGCTGTTTCCTTGTTTTCAGCATCTATTTCTAAGCTAATGTGTTTTCCAATTCTTACGTTGGTAATTTCTGAAAGAGAAAGGTTTTTCATGCTGTTGGTTACTGCTTTTCCTTGTGGGTCCAATAATGCTTTTAATGGCATTACATTGATTTCTGCTCTGAATTTCATCTTTTTATCTTGTTTTTAATTTGTAAGAATTAATGTTTAGCGCTCGCAAAGTTATTAATTATTGATAATAAAATATAAAACACAATAATTATTGGTAAGGCAATCAGTTTTAAAGTGATTAATAAGCCTACGGAAATTATAATAAATAGAAAACGTGTTTTATTATCTGCCCAGCTTAGGTTTTTAAATTTTAAGGCAAATAATGGTAATTCGGCAACCAATAATAATGACATTATTATACATATTGCACCAAGAACATAAGGATTATAAAGTAAGGATGCAATTGTCAATTCAAAAGGTTTTAATAAAGTGTTGGTTTCAAGAGCAGCTGGACTATAAATGTTTAAATTAAGTTGTAAATCCATTATTAGAATCAAGGAGCCTATAAGTATTGCATTTGCTGGAGTTGGAACTCCTATGAATGAATCACTTTGCCTGGGGTCGATATTGAATTTGGCCAATCTTACTGCCGATAAAACAGGTATGATAAACGCAACTGATGACAACAAAAGATGATTTATACTTCTTTCGTTTATGGGGGTGTAATAATCTCCTAGGTCAGCTGAAATAAAATGAAACATAATAATGCCCGGCACAGCTCCAAAGCTGATGACATCGGCAAGTGAGTCTAGTTGCTTTCCAATCTCTGAGTGTACATGTAAAAGACGCGCCACTAAACCATCAAAAAAGTCAAATATCGCTGCTAATCCAATTAACATTGCCGACCAGGTTAACTGTTCATTGAAAGCGGCTACAATAGCAAAACACCCACAAAGTAAATTCATGGAGGTAATGGTATTTGGTATATGTTTTTTAATATTCATAAATCAGGTTAAAAACGTAAATTTAAGATGCATTTTATTAATTTAATAAGTTATGGGTCAAATAATTCAGAAAAAACCTTTTTTATTATGTGCCTCTTTTTTTTGCCCCTTTCATTGCTTCGGCCGTCCAAGGGTCTTCAGGCCAATGATGTCTTAAGTATTTCACTCTTAGTTCTTTTCTCACTTCCGGATAAGTGTTTTTCCAAAAGCTTTTTAAATCTTGTGTTATTTGTACCGCTTTATATCCCGGAGAAAGCAAATGTAAAATTAATTTTGTTCTTCCTTGATTAATTGTGGGTGTGTCAACTAAACCAAATACTTCCTGCAATCTTACTGAAACACTCGGGGTTTGACCATTTTGATAATACTTAACAGGTATCTCCGAACCACTTGGAACTTTGATTTTATCAGGTGCCAAAGCATTGATTTTTTGTTTCATTTCCCATGATAAAGTATTGTTAATCATTTCGAAAATATCCAATTTCAGAAAGTCATCTCTCTTTTTTACGCCCGATAAATAGGGTGAAAGCCATTTTTCCATAGTTTTTTCTAGGTTTTCATTGCTTAAATCAGGCCATTCTTCCTCTGCTTGCCAGTTTTTTAAGCTCAATAACTTGGCTTGAAGGTTTAATGCTTCTTCGCTCCAGTTAAATAATTCCATGCCTTGAGTGCGCGCAACCTGAAGCAGAGTATTTATTTTTTCTTCTTCGGGAATTATTAGCAGAGGCTTACTTTCTACAATTATTTCGCCTATTCGCATTTCCAGCCTTGCATTCAAAACTCCTTTTTGATAATCCCATTCTATCGTTTCTTTTTCTTTTGCAAAGTGCAATATATCATCCGGATTTAAGGGCGCAGCCAAATGAATCTTTCCGGCATTTCCCCCTGCATCCATATGCGCAATTGCAATCCAAGGCTCATGGCTTAAATGATCTTGTTCATTTATTTTTACTGTTTTGCCATTTTTTAAACGATAGTATTGGCTGTTTTCTTTTCTCCTGGCTATTCTCTCCGGATAAGCGAACGCTAAAAGTTTGCCAATGTCTGTTTCATTAGCATTATTATTGTCAACCGGGGTGTTGAGCTTTTTTCTCCACACCGAAGCTGTTTTTTCAATTCGTTCAAGAAGTTTTTTATCTGCCTCCACGAATTCTTTTTTTCTCCATTTCCTCAGAGCCTCAACTCTCAAGCATAAATTGGTGCCGGCTTGTTTTTGTATTGGATCTTTCTCCTCAAGTATGGCTGCAATATCGCATGCAAGGGCAGCTAAATCATTATTTTCACCTTCAAGTAATAAGTGTGAAATACGCGGATGGGTTGGGATTTTGATAAGGGCTTTTCCTCTTTCTGTAATTTGTTTTTTGTCTATAGCTCCAAGTCCTGCGAGTGTTTCATTTGCATATTCAAGGGCAGCATTAGGAGGGGAGTTCAGCCATGTCATGCTTTTAATATCTTGTTTTCCCCAATTTGCCAGTTCTAAAATAGTTGAGGTTAAATCCGCTTCCATAATTTCTGGAATTGGGTTTGCATTTAAATTGTGTTGAGTTGCCTCACTCCATAATCGTAAACAAATGCCTGGGCCTAATCTTCCCGATCGACCTGCTCGTTGCTCAGCAGTAGCCTTTGTTACACTTATTGTCTCAAGTTTGCTCAAGCCGGTTTTAATATCAAATCTCGAAACTCTGGAATAGCCCGAGTCAATGACTATTCTTATACCTTGAATTGTCAAGCTTGTTTCTGCAATGGAAGTAGAGAGTACAATTTTCCTTATTCCATTTTTATTTGGCATAATAGCCTCCTGCTGAAGTTTTTGTGGCAAATCTCCATAGAGGGGATGAATTTTTATATCATCTCTTTCATCTTCCTCCAGCAATTCTTGTGTTTTTTGTATTTCATAAGCTCCAGGTAAAAAAGCTAAAATGTCACCATCTTCCTCTAAAATCATTTTTTTTATTCCTTTTGCCATTTTTTGTGCTATTGGCATATCCGAATTTGCATCATGATATGTTATTTTAACCGGGAATTGCCTGCCTTTACTTGTGATTACTGGAGCATTATTTAGAAGTATAGAAAGTTTGTCGCTGTCTAAAGTGGCTGACATAATTAAAATTCTTAAATCACTTCTTAGCACTTGCTGTATCTCTCTGCATAGGGCTAGAGCAAGGTCTGCATGTATGCTTCGTTCATGAAATTCATCAAAAATCACCATGCCGACTTCTTCAAGCAGATTGTCATGTTGCAATTTTCGTGTAAGTATACCTTCTGTTAATACTTCAATTTGCGTTGATGTACTTGTTTTGTTTTCAAATCGTATGCGGTATCCAACTTTGTTTCCAATGGTTTCATTTAAAATGCTAGCCATCCTTTCTGTGACCATTTTTGCAGCTATTCTACGTGGTTCAAGCATAAGGATCTTTTTGCCATTCAGCCAGGTTTCATTCATGAGCTCCAGTGGCAAAACTGTGCTTTTGCCCGCACCTGGAGCAGCCTGTAAAATCAAGGTGTTATGAGTTGATAAGCTTTGTTTTATTTCTTCTAAAACATCATATATAGGCAAATGGTAATCCATTGATTTTCTAGTAAATTAGTATGCTAATTTAAGATTTTTAAACAGTTATTTATTGCTGCTGCGCTTTGCTTTCACTTTTTATAGTAGTAGTTTTGCCTTCGATATTAAATTGATTCGAAAACTACATATGAAAATAAAACTACTTTATATTTTAATTATCCTGAATTTTGTTTTTAATTCCAGTCGATTGCCTGCTCAAAATAATGACCTGGTTGTCATGTTGCATGAAGAAACTATAAATAAATTGTTTTCTGCAATTGGCGAAATTAGAGGAAGTAATCATTATAAATTAGCTTTTATTGATGGAAAGTATTTTTGGAATCTAGTGAATCCTAAAATAGAGCTTTTGAACGATTCTGCGCGGTTTACCACTAAGGCCAGTGTTAAGGTTGGTTCTTTCGAATATATGGATGAGGTTATCGGAAAAGTTGCAGTTAAGTATAATGAAAAAACGAATCAGATTTCGGTAAAGGTATTGGATGCCGTATTTGAACTTTATACGATTGTATTGGGCAAAAAAATACATTTGAAAAACATACAGATTGCCGATTATTTAACCACTCCTTTCTTGTTTGAGGGGCCCATGACTATGAATAGCGAAATGTCATTTATGATGCCTGATAGTACCATGAAAACAATTTCTGCAAAGCCTGTTAACTGTAAGTTGAAAATAAATAACCATCAGGTTATCCTTTCCTCCGAATTGGAAATTCGAGATAAATCTTCATCCATAAAAAAGTAATTCCAAATAAATATCACCTCAGTATAAAGCAAAAGCCTTCTGAAAC
>CANHPJ010000184.1 GCA_947462515.1 Bacteroidota bacterium
CATACCGGCTACAAACGCACCGTAAATAATTTGAATTATAAGTATTACAAAAAGAGCATTTATAAGTCTTTTTAATCCCTTTAGGGTGCTGTTTTTAACAAGCTCATTCGAAGGAAACAATAAGCCCAGCGCCACCCAAAAGGTAAAGCCAAAAGCCGAGAAGGCAGTGATTAGATGTGCTGCCAATCTGTAGTGGCTTACAAATGGGTTTTTAACCAGACCGCTGGCTACCATATACCAACCCAAAACACCTTGTAATCCTCCCAAAGCGAATACGATAAGCACTTTCTTAAGCAGTGGCGCATCAAATTTTTTCTTTATCCAGAAATATACGAACGGTACAAAAAACACCAGGCCAATAAAACGGCCGAATAAACGATGTATATACTCCCACCAGAAAATGGACTTGAATTCTTCCAGACTTATGCCATTGTTGATGAGTTTATATTGCGGTGAGGTTTGATATTTTTGAAAAAGAACTTGCCAGTCGTCGGCATTCATCGGGGGTAAGGAGCCCATAATTAAGTTCCACTCTACAATAGAAAGCCCCGATTGGGTAAGGCGGGTAATCCCGCCTATAATGACCATTATAAAAATCAGGAAACAGCCGGTAAACAGCCAGTATATTATGGGTAATTTATTGTCTTTAAGCATATAAAAAAGATCTGCTCAAAAGTAATAATTAGTTCGATTTATTGGTCTTTAAATGATAAAAATTATGATGTGTTTTTTGTCTAGGAAAAACATCGTTTCGTTTTGAAAGTCAGATTATTATTTCGTCTTGTTTCGCTTAAGGGTATAAGTGTTTATTTAAAAATAAATTTATTTTTTCTTAACAGGTTTTTCCAAATTAATAAGTCTCCTGTATTTTACAATTTGTACGATTAATTCCAAGGGCATTGGTTTATCTATGGGAAACTGAACGGCTCCTTTGGAGTGTTTGTATTTTGAGACCTCCTCTTTGAAAGCTTCAAGGCCTGAAGGGGTAGGGTAAAAACCAATGTGATTTTTATAGGCAGCAAAATGTACCAGGTTTCCGTTCAAATAAAAAGTAGGCATACCATAGCTGATCTTTTCTGTAGCCTCTGGTATAGTTTTTTGAATTAAAGTCCTTATTTCCTGCAATATTCCTTTAATATCTTCCGGGAAACCGGCTATGTATTCATCTATGCTTTCCGGTTTAATGGCTTCCATAATAAATTACTGCATTAGCTTGGCAACAATTTCTTTTTCCCATTCTTTCAAGTTTTTAGTCTTTATCTTGTCACTAATATTTTTTTTGTATTTGTTTTGGGCATAAAAATGTTTGATGGTTTCGCCTGCCGGATTAGCTAATCTGGTATTGCTGCTCATACATGCCGAGAGACAGTTTTCGAGTAGTTTTTCGTCAAAGTAATTCAGCTTGCGTAAGGCAGCCATCGCGTTAATACGGGTTAAAAATTCATAGGAGTTAGTTGTATAGGTAACCAATTGATCTGTGAATTTTTTATCTGAGGAATTGCCGGCTGAAATTTCAAGCCATTTAATGATTACATTTCTTCCAAGGTTTCCTTCTATCCCTTTTGTTAACTCCAGGTATTTATTGGTGTTATCAGGAAAGCTAAAACATAATTTCTCAAGCGCAACAGCAATTGTTTGGTAAGAGGAATCAAGCAATAAGCTTTCGTATTCTTTAACTAGCTGTAGCTTAATAGTTTTGGTGTTTGTTATAAGAGCTTTTCTTACTTGAGCATCATTATCTTTAAGGGCTTTTTTTATAGTTTCCAGACTAGTTTCATGATCATCATCCAGCAATTGATTTATAACTTCAGATTTAATGCCATGAAAGGTGTTTTTATTATACACTTCCTGAAGCGTATTTCTCTTGAGGTCGTTTGATATGTTTTTCATAGCTAATACTGCATCATATCTGTCCAGCATATTTGGAGCACGTAAAGCTTGCGCCTTTAGCATTTCGAGTGGTTTTTCAAAACTGACGGTCTTAACCACATGATCGTTAGGGTCAAATAAAACAAAGTCTATTTTTTTGTTGTCCTTATTGTCAATATTGATGGTGTGACTTTCCTTTTCTATCCATTCTGTTTTACTATCTATAGTTCCGTCGGTATAATGAACTTCAAACTGAATAGGCATTTTAAAAAGCCCGTTAACATCATTTATGGCTTGTGTTTGGTTAACGGTAAATTGTATGAATGATTTTTTATCGGCGGTGCTTAATGCTTCGTATTTTACTTCGTAAGCAGGTTCAGTTCCTCTGTAAATCCACTCATCCCAAAACCAGTCGAGAGAAAGGCCTAACTCATCGTGAAAAGCGTTTAGCAGGTCTTCGGAGTCAACATTGGCATATTTTTTTTCAAGCAAATAGCGTTTAATGGATCTGTTATACGATTCTCTGCCGGTAACATATTTAAGCATTTCCAATATCTGCGATCCTTTTTGATATACTAAAGGAGAAGGAGAACCCACAAATGCAATTGGCTTTTTATCAGTAATGTTTATGGCCGTATTTGCCGATTGTCTTCTTACCCAGTCAAAGTG
This sequence comes from Bacteroidota bacterium, assembly GCA_947462515.1. Lineage (GTDB taxonomy): Bacteria > Bacteroidota > Bacteroidia > JACCXN01 > JACCXN01 > CANHPJ01. Next base: position 2,539 of record CANHPJ010000184.1, read on the forward strand.
GTCGTTGCCAAAGCATTCTCGCTCTGCTATTATGTTATAGTGGGTGGCAAAGCTTTCCTGAAGCCAGTGATGGTTTGAGCTACGTGCAGTTACCAGGTCGCCAAACCATTGGTGAGCAAGCTCATGAGCATTAACGGCAACATAGTTTTTATCGAGGTAACCACGGCTGTCTATGTGAAAGAAATCTCCAAAAAGAGTAGCTGTCGTGTTTTCCATCGCTCCGTACATAAAATCCTGAACGGGTATTTGAGAGTATGATTCCCAAGGATAAGGCACTCCAATTTCATTTTCTAGAAAGTCGAATATTTTCTCGGAGTGCATGTACGTTGGCTCCAAACGGTTTTTCCATTCCGGATAATACCAAAAAGACATCGGAACTCCCGATTTCGACTTGCTTTCTTTTATATCGTATTTGCCTATGCCGAGCATTACCAAGTAGGTGGTGTGCGGATGAGTCATTTTATAATGCCAGGTGGTAGTATTGTTTTTGTTTACTTTTTCGCTCAGCTTGGTGCCATTAGAAAGTACTTTGTAACGACTGTCAAAGCTTACTATTAACTCAGTGATTAATTTGTCGTTTTGTGTGTCGTAGCATGGAAACCAATACCTGTTGTCGGTGCCTTGTCCTTGCGTCCAGATTTGCTTGCGCGATATGCTGTCGGGATCGTTCCAGCCTATAAAATAAATGCCCTTACGCGGATATGCCTCATAAGTGATTTTTATGTTGTGTTTTTCTCCATACTTCATTGTCTTGTCCGCAAAAAAAGTGATGCCCGATTCATTGGTTTTGAATTTGATGGCATTGCCATCGAGTATTGCTTCTTTCACCGTAATTCCCGGTCCATCTAAAAAGAAGGTGTCCACCTTATCTCTTATTGGGCTGAAAAAATGTGTTATTTCCCCTTTTACCAGTCCTTTTTCCGGTTCAAAGGCTACTTGTAAAACCATTCTTTCATAATCCAGGTTGTGCTCACGCGCAATAGCACCCGGGTCATACAAATAACTCTTGGTTTTTACTTGAGCAAATGCTTCATGAACTGATAAAAGAGAATAAAAGCTTAAAAATATATAGACAAGTTTTTTCATTTATGGTGGATTATTTATGTTTGAAAATAAAATACAAATATGTTGATAATCTTTCTTTTTATGAGTGATTTCAACAATGTTTTTTACCGGAGTTTTTAATGCTTGTAAAATAAGCCATTAAATTAAAGTGCTTAAAAATCTATTGTTGTCTATTTTTGCACATTAAGCATTGATTTTTTCGTGTATATTTAAACCACTTTATGAGCCGTACAAAAAAAATTATTCTCGGTATAGGTATATTAATCGCACTGATTGTTTCATCTGCTGTTGCGCTAGCTTTTTTATACGAAAAAGAAGTGAAATCGTATGTCATATCTCAGCTAAACCAGCAGCTAAACACTAATATTGAAGTTGAAGAAATCAAGTTTTCACTGCTTAAAAAATTCCCTTACGCATCCGTGGAGTTTCAAAATGTTTTTGCCCTCGATGCCATCCCTAAAGGTCTAAAACACGATACGCTTTTTAATGCTCAAAATATATACCTGCAGTTTAATGTCATTGATATTTGGAATAAAAAATATAGAATAAAAAAGATAGAGGTTAACGAGGGTTTTGCCAAGATAAAAGTGTTTGATGACGGTTCTGATAACTTTCATTTTTGGAAACCGCAGAGCGACACAGCAAATTCCAGTTTTGATTTTGCGCTTAAAGAAGTGGTGTTTAGAAAGTTTGCTGTTGATTACAAGAATAAGCAAAAAAACCAAAATGTTTCTTTAAACATAAACTACAGCATTTTAAGCGGAAACTTCACCAACGAAGAGTTTGATTTGGACATAGAAACAAAATTTTTTGCAGGCTATATTTATTTTAATGAAACACCATATTTAAAGAACCAAACGGTAGAGCTAGATGCCATTTTAAAAGTCGTTTCAGCCAATAACTCAATTGAAGTTAAAAAGGGTGAACTGGCCGTGGCCGATCTAAAATTCTCTTTAAGCGGTAAGGCAATTACTAAGCCCGAATTATTTTTGGATTTGAATATCAATGCCAAAGATATGGACATACAATCTGTTCTTTCTTTAACACCTGTTAAATACAAAGAGAGCCTGGAAGATTATCAGAGCAAGGGTAAGTTTTATTTTAATGCCAGTTTAAAAGGGAAAATAAC
>CANHPJ010000185.1 GCA_947462515.1 Bacteroidota bacterium
AAACAGCTCAATACTGGTTAAAATCCAACACCAAAAATCGCATAAAACAGAAACCATTTTAAAAAGATTAAAACAAGACATTTCAGAGCACCCAGGTCTGATTGGGTTAATTTGCTTATTATCTTCCAGACTGAACAAGAATTATTTGAACCCTGACATTCTTTCTTTTTCAATATGCAAACCAGATAATTCTCCCGTTTCAGGGATGAATTAGCTATTACTTCAATATATCAGAAAAGAATTCTTTAAAGCAGAACATTCATCAAAACAGTTTGCCTAAAAAGCAAGCTGTTTTTTTATTTAAAAAGGATAACCAATAGCAATATTCAATACCAAATTTTCTCTCCGCCAGTCTGATTTCAAAAAATTAATTTTACTTAATACCCAGCTGTCAACTAAATATGGTACTCTCAGGGGGAAAGCCCAATCCAAGCGAATCAAAAAATATGAAAAATCGAGCCTTAGCCCTGCTCCTGTTCCCAAAGCCAACTTCCTATAGAAATCATTTAATTGAAACTTTGCTCCAGGTAAAATTCCCCTTCTATGAATTTGCCATATGTTTCCTCCATCAAGAAATACAGCCCCTTTAAATATCTTTGAAATATCGAATCGATATTCCAAATTGGATTCTAACTTCAAATCGCCAGTCTGATCGATAAATAAATTACCCGATCCGTTTGAGCCTGGCAATACCGACCCGGGACCTATGGAACGAGGTAAAAATGCCCTGATGCTATTTGTCCCTCCTATATAAAACTGTTTTATGTAGGGTAAATTGTCAGAATTTCCATATGCCGTTCCAAACCCTAAAATAGTTCTAAATGCTAATTTTGATTTATTGCTAATTAAGGGATAATGCCTATAATCAAGCTCTATTCGAGAATATTGCGAATATGCCAAACTAAAAATTTTATACGGTTGTTCCATAACCTTAGCTGAACTTTGAAAGACGGACTGAAAAAGATAAAATGAATTCCCAGAAATATCCAAGTTGGCATTAAAATAGGTATGATTTTTATAGCTATCATCTAACTGATTATTATAAATATAGGTATACATACCACCAGATATAAATTGATTTTCAAAACTGTTTTTCAAGATGCTATTGCCTTGAAGCAGTGTTTTAAAAGAGCTTGATTGATGACTTAAGTCAACAAAATTGATGGCTATTGGGTTCAAGTCATGCTTTTTATTGACTGACTCATTCCAGTCAAATCCATAAATCGTATTTATTGAGGTAAGCCTGTAAAAGTTAATTCTATCCAATATCTGATACCCCAGTTTTATTTTTGTTTTAGGAACAAACTTATATGAAATATTAGGCAGCGGAATGGGAGAGAAAAACCTCGGGAATGAAAACTCATTGTCAAGACCAAGAATAAAAGAATTTAAACCTTTCTGATAGGAGGTTATCTGAGTTTCAAACCCAGTGTTTAATCTCAATGTATAAAACTCTGCCCCTTTAAATGTATTTTTATTTTTATAGGTAAGATCGAATCCGGGTCCGGCAAAATTATTAGTCTTAGAAACAAGGTTCAACTCTAGGCGGATCGTGTTTTTTTTCAATGGGGTTAAATAAACATATAAATCCATTATTCCCCTGTTGTTTGCAGAATCTATCCCAATTTCCTGAAAATTGATATTGACAAATTTAAATGTTCCCAGTGCCATTAAATGACTAAGTGTAATATCATGTTTTTGCTTGCTGTATGTATCATTAGGTTTAAAATTGATTGCCTTAACTATAAAAAAAGAATTAAAATGACTCTGCTTATCTAAATAAAAATACCCTGGTTTATCTAATTCGATATAATTGTTTACCAAATCAGCATTAGCTCCCAATTCATGAGTAGCATCTATGTATATATTTCTAATGTTATACTTTATTTTAGTGTTTGGGGATAAATCCGGTTTCAATACCACGTAAATATTTACAGTATTATTTCCAAAGCTGCTATCTATTTTAAACTTCAAAAAAGAGGCCTGAAAAAAATAAAACCCTTCATTTTTTAAGCTCATCTCTATTCTCGAACTCTCCTGCTTTATCAGATCCAAGTCAAATTGCTTACCGGGTTTTAAAAGGGTTTTATTTTTAGTATCTATTATATTCTTTGTCAGGATATTATCTAAACTTGGAAAGTATACCTCTTTAATATAATATGGTTTAGCTGGATTTACAGTGTATATTACTTTAACCTTTCTTTTTCTAATTTTATAATGATAATCCACCGTAGAGTTAAAGTACCCATAATTATAAATTTTGTTCTTCAAACTACTTTTAAGACTTTCCGGATCTATTTGTTCCATTAAAACTGGGGCTTCGCCAACTTTGTTTTTTAACCACCTACTCCATCGATTTTCTTTCATTTCAGAAGCTTTAAAGTAAATCCATAGCTTAGGCTTTAAACCCAAAAAACTCGAATTGGGCCTTGGAAATACCACGGCAGATAAATCCTCTTTAAGCGCTTTATTCTTAATTCCATTTGAATCAATTTTAATTCTTGATCCTATATATAACTGCTGATTAATGGGTATAAGTTTGTCTGATATACAAGACGTTAAATAGAAAAACAAAAAAAACAAAGGCGTTTTTTTTACAACTTGCCTTATTTTGTCTGTCTTCAAAATAAATTATTTGATAATTGTTTTCACTCCTGTAAAATTCAACAGCTGTTAAATAGCCTATTAAAATCAGAGCAAACATCAATCCCTTATTTTTTATTTTTATAAAATATTTCCCTCAATAAATCATATTCTTTGGCATATATGATTGAAACCCCCGTTTCTATAAACTCTCCATCTATTATATTTTGAAATTGTTTTTGCCTGTAACCTTTAACCAAATATTTACCCTGTGGATCAATCTTGTATTCAATTATCAAATCACCCGCTAAATCACTCAAGTCAGATTGTTGTTGATTATATCCCTCAATGGGAATATCACTTCCAAATTGAACTTTCACCTTTTCATTAAAAATTTGTTTGGATAATGCCACCTGCATATCGGTTCTTGCAAATGCTTCGTTACCCAATGCTGTCTCATATGATTGTATGGCAAAATTAATGTCGAGTCCTTTTATGTACCTGCCCGATAGTGCATTTAGCTGCTGGGTGAGGATTTTACTCGCACTGCTCCTTGCTGTGGATTTAAAACCCTGTGAAGCAGTTATATTCAAAGGGTTTTGAGGAATAAAACTATTAAAAATAAGTAAACCAAATACTTGCTTATTTAATTCTGTTTCCTGATTATTAAGTTGTTGTAACCTAGTATTTACATAACCTCCCATTACTCCTTTTTGATCTTCTGGCAAATCAATACTGAAACTCAACATAGGTGCAGAAAGTTTATCTTTTATATTTAATGAAACATTAAAAGGTAACTTTTTACGGTATAAAGTTTTTGTTTCTGCATCCATTTCAGTCTCATTTTCCATTAAGCCATAGGCCGAGGCTAAAACAGCATAGCTGGCATTTATATTAATATCCGCATTCAATGGATCTCCAGTCCACGAAATATAGCTACCCTTGTTTATGATAAATTCTTTTTTAATATATTCGTAAAAGCTAAGCTTATAAGATCCTTTTTCAATATCGTAACGGCCCGTTAGACTTATATTTCCACCGGGATCAATTGAAAAACTGGCTATGGCATTCCCTTTTACCTCTAATTTATCTCCCGTCTGCTTATCAACAATTATCTTAATAACTACCTCTTTGTCTATCTCTACATTGGCATTAATATCGATTCCAGTTATACCCGATTTAATGGTATCTGAAGGGGACGGTGGATATTTTGTTTTTTCTAATGTATCAGCATCAAAAAAACTAATTAGTTCATCCCTACTTCCTTGTTCTAAATCATTTTGAGGAATAATCATGGTAAAATCCGATGATTTTAAAAGTTTTATGTTTGCTTTTATTTCGGGTTTTCCAAAAGTTCCCTTCCAATGAATATCACTGTCAACAAGTAATTTCCCGAAATACAATTTATTGTCTTTCTCATTTGTATTTAATGCTATAAAGTTTTTCAAGTTAATTTTCCAGTTTATACTTAAATCGGAAAAATCAGATACCAATAGCTCTCCATTTATAATTGCTTGATTATTGAATTTATCCTTGAGTATAAAATTATTGAATGCCATCTGGCCTTTACTCAAATAAATTTTTTGATTGTCTATAAAAAAATCCGCCTTCAAATAACTTAATTCAAATCGTGTTTCATTAAATGTTACTTCGCCCACTATAATTGGCTTTTCAATATTTCCCTGCAAATGAAGTTTTCCTTTAATAAATCCCTTCAATTCATTTATCTGATTTGATGTGAATGCCTGTAAATGATTTAAATTAAATCGTTCTATGTTAATTTTGAAATCAAAGGCTTCAGAAACTTTTTTATCTGATTTGTATACCCCATCTAATTTTATGAGATTGTTTTTACCCGATATTTCAGCATGAATATCATAGTTATCCTGATGAACATTTAATGCTTTTAATAAAAAATCACCTAAAGTATCTCCCTGAAAACAAAAATTACTAATGGCTATATCGGAGGCAAATTTAAAGGCTTTAGGTAAGCCTTGGAAAATTACTTGACCATTAATTACCCCGCTAAACAACTGATTATCTGAATCTATCATTTTACTTATTATACCTATGTCAAAGTCACCAAACTCAATTTTTAATGGACTATCCGCTAATTTGTTTTCACTGTTGAGAGATAAAA
>CANHPJ010000186.1 GCA_947462515.1 Bacteroidota bacterium
GATAATCTCATGATTTATCTTTGCCATTCATCATTTGAATTTGGAAAAGAGAAAAAAAAGAAAAAATGCTGTAAAAAATATAAGAAGGGAAAGCGATGTGGTAGTTGTCCTATGAATTCTTGAGAGTGAATGTTAAGTCCAGGAAACAATAATTTTTCCGGTACTTTTTCTAAGCTCTAACAGTCGGTGTGCCTCGGAAATTTCTTTGTAATTAAAAACTCCTCCAATTTCAGGTTTAATAAGTTGTTTTTCATATAATTCCATGACGTTTTTTAAGCATCTGCTTATTATATGAGGTTGATGGTCTGCGATGCTCAATAAGTTAACTCCCAAGAAGCTGTGAGAATTCATGATTAAAGAAATGGGGTGAATGATGCCAAAATTTTTCAATAAGTTAAGTGTTGAAAGGATTCCCAACTTTTTATCTGTTCTCTCAGATGCACCGTATGAAATCAATTTGCCTCCAGGAGAGAGTAAATTTCTACTTTTACTAAACACCTTTCCACCTACAGAGTCAAAAACTACGTCAATTGACTTTTTCCCTGCCAGGCGGATTATCTCGTTTTCGAAATCATTTTTTGTGTAATTAATAGGATGATCTACGCCTTGTTTTATTAGAAGGTCCATTTTCAAATCCGAACTCGTTGTGCCAAAAATTTCGCAATTTTTCAATTTGCATAATTGAACCAAAGCTGATCCAACTCCACCGGCTGCAGCATGAATAAGTACTTTCTGCCCCGGAAATAAATTTATTAAATCAAATGCTGCGTAATAAGCTGTAACATATTGTGTTGCAAGAGCTAGGCTAGTTCCTGTATCCATTTTTTCAGGTATTGAAATAGCCGCAGAAGCCTCGGTAACAGTATATTCTGCATATGCCCCAAATCTTGTAAATGCAATAACTCTATCTCCCAATTTATGCCCTTTGACCAAGTTTCCCATTTTAATGATCTCTCCAACGGCTTCATAACCAAGAATGCAAGGAGGCTTAGGGGCTGGTTTATACATGCCTTTTCTTGCTAAAACATCTGCGAAGTTTAACCCAAAGGCCTCTGTTTTAATAAGTATTTGGGATGGAGAATGCTCGGGTAGGGCAGTTTCTCTGACTTCAAAGGCATCCTCAGGATTACCATATCTCCTTAGAAAAATTGCTTTCATATTGTTTTAATAATTAACCAGAAATAATGGACTTATATTTCTCTGGATTTGGCTTTTGTAATTATTTTCTCCTCATAGCCCGCAACAATCAATACTATTTCTCCCTTAACCCCTTTGCTTGTAAAATAATTTACTAATTCTTTCAAAGTGCCTCTTTTGTTTTCTTCAAACATTTTAGATAATTCTCGGGATACTGATGCTAAACGATCTTCTCCAAATACCTCGCAAAATTGTTCCAATGTTTTTACCAGACGAAAAGGGGATTCATAAAATATCATGGTTCTTTTTTCTTCTTTGAGCTCTTGTAATTTTGTTTGTCTGCCTTTTTTTTGAGGTAAAAAACCTTCAAAGCAAAATCGATCTGTTGGCAGACCCGAGTTAACCAAGGCAGGCACAAAAGCTGTTGCGCCGGGAAGAGTTTCAATGTCAAGTCCATGAGAAACGCAGGCTCTAACTAATAAAAAACCGGGATCACTTATTCCGGGTGTTCCTGCATCAGTAACAAGTGCAACTTTTTCACCATTGGCAATTCGATTTGCTATCTGCTCGACTGTTTTATGCTCATTATGCAGATGATGTGATTGCATCTTGGTATTAATTTCATAATGCTTCAATAAAAAACCGGATGTTCGTGTGTCTTCAGCCAAAATCAGATCTACTTCCTTTAAAATACGCAAAGCGCGTAAAGTAATATCTTCTAAATTGCCTATTGGAGTTGGTATAAGATATAATTTAGACATTTTTTAATTTTTATTTCAAAACCAAAGTTATAAAGTTTTAGAGTAGTATAGATAAATAGCCGGGTTTAAAGAAAAATCAGATTGGGAATCATTTATAGTTTTTCTGCAAATTGAATCAGTAGGTTGAATATTTCCTTGTATTTAGGGTGTTTCAGCTGATCAGGAGTGTCGTATATGTCATGATATGCTTTGCCATTGCCTAATGTATAAATGAAAAATGCCTTGATGCCTTTTTCAGAAAAATGATAATGGTCACTATTTGCTGCTTTACCTCTTTTGTTTACTGAAGTCAGAAGGCCATTTTCACTACTTATTTTCGATAATAATTCAAATTCTTTTTCAAAAACCGAACCGTTAACTACCGTAATTCCATCCTCTCCATAGCCCATTAAATCCAGGTTTATCAAAAATTTAATTTTTTCGAGAGGAAATAAGGGGTTAAGGGTATAATATTCTGATCCAACCAGGCCGGCTTCTTCCGCTGCAAAAGCCATAATAACAACAGAATATTTAGGCCTGTGCTTCGAGTAATGGTTTGCCAAATCAAGTATCATGGCTGTTCCACTGGCATTGTCATTTGCCCCCGGAAAAATAGTTTCCTTACCCATTTGCCCCAGGTGATCGTAATGTGCAGAAAAAACAATAAAACTATCGGGATTTAAGCTGCCCGGGATATAGCCTATTATGTTTTGGGTTTTGTATTTTCTTATAAATTTATTCTCAATATTTAATTTAATGTTCTTCACCGAATCGTTAAAAACACTTCGGTTAATTTCTAAAACTAAATAATTAACCAGTTTTTGGGAAACAGACCAGGTAAGTTTTTCATCGGTTAGGAAAATTATACCTCTTGCATTGAAAGGATTTGAAGAGAGTGAACGTAAGGCTTTTTTTTCTTCCGGTGAACTCATTCCCTGGTTGTCAATTACAATTAATTTATCAGAAAAATTAATGCTTTTAAATTTTTCAAACTGCAGACTATCATCAAGAAGAGCTTTATTTAGCCGGCATAATTCATAATTGCCCTTGCAGGAAGAAGATCCGGGAGCAATAATGAAATCCTTTCCCGGAATTAATTTTTTGTGGTCTATTTCCACGAATGTTTTTCCTGGAAATGTATTTACATCCAGATTGAAAGACTGAATGAATGAGGAAGAGAGTTTTTTTAATCCAAATTTCTCAAATTCTTTTTCAATAAATTTTGAAGCTTTTTTATCGCCATGCTTTACGTAGCCTCTGCCATGTTTGTCATTAGCACTGAGGATTTTGATTGTATGTTTAAAATATTCTTCGTTTTGAGAGAATGAAAAAAAAGCATTAAACAGAATAAGAAAAAATAAGGTGATTCTTGTCATGCACTTTAAACAGGATAGAAAAAATAAAGTTTTATATATATTCTAAAATGCTGAATTTGAAATTAATACTTCATTTGTACATTTTGTAAATGCTTTGGTAACCTGTAAAATCAAAATAGAGGATTACCGCAAAGAGTTATGAAAATCTTTTTTCAACTAATTTCATGAAGTTTAATACTGCAGTGCTTTTATAGTTCCAGTTATAGTTATTTGCCACTTGTGTTTTTAAAAATGCATCAGCCTCTGCAAACGAATTCAGCTCATTTACTTGATTGATGACTTCATTTAATTTTTCACCATCATTTTTAAATAACTCTTTTATAAAAATGAATCTTTCATTGATGCCTATGGATTTAATTGATAAATCAATGGGTTTTTTAGAAAAACTACTTGACAAATTCGATGAAACTATTGGTTTAGAAAGATCATCGCTTGAATAATTTGGTGATGTTTGGGGTGTTTTTTGCTCAATGATATCTTCCGAAACTAAATTCTCATTGGTTGTTTTGTCTTCAGAATCCTTATTTAAAATTTCCTTTGCAGGTTCTGTAATTTGATTGTTTTCTATTGCGTTTACTGATAAAACAGGGTTAGATTGATTCATTTCATGTGAGTTATGCAATGAATCTTTTGTCTCTATATTTGAATGTGCTGCTGAGGTTTTAAGATTTAAATCTTCATTATGGGAAATCACATTCTCTACTTGTAAAAATTTCTTTTTTTCTCCCAAGTTGTTATGTCTGTCTACTTCATTTAAGTAGTTAAAAACTATAGATTTTTCGTAAAGTTTTTTTATTTTGGAAAGTATCATTTCAAGTTCCAATTGATTAACTCTTTCAAGTGGTGTTATCTTGTCTGAATGCTCTTTAATATTGTCAATTAAAACAGTAATCTCTTGTCTTAAAACTTTTTTTTCCATGAATTTTTTATTCTAAATGGTAAAAAAAGAATAACCTTTTTTTACTTAAATTTGTGAATGATGATTAATTGCATTAAAGGTAATTAATAATTTTCAAAAATAAAGATTGTGAATAATTTTCAAATATAATTTACCAATTAATCAAAGCCGCTCACCATGTTTTTAGAAAATATCGGACAAGAAAATATTCGAAGGGGATCAATAGAGGTGATTTGTGGCTCTATGTTTTCCGGCAAAACCGAAGAGTTGATTAGAAGATTAAAACGCGCCATTTTTGCAAAACAAAAAGTTGAAATATTTAAACCTGCCATTGATAACCGTTACGGTCTTAATGAGGTTGTCTCCCATGATTCTAATTCTATTTCCAGTACACCCGTTCCTTCTTCATCAAACATCTTGTTAATGGCCAGTAATATAGATGTTGTGGGGATTGATGAGGCTCAGTTTTTCGATGAAGGAATAGTTTCTGTTTGCAATCAACTCGCTAATAATGGCACACGAGTAATAATTGCCGGATTGGATACCGATTATCAGGGAAA
>CANHPJ010000187.1 GCA_947462515.1 Bacteroidota bacterium
GATTAGTTCTTGAATCGCCTCTTAATTTTTTTAAAGTTGTTTTTGCGCTAGACACCTCTTCCCCGGAAATAAAATCACACCTCGAAAAACTAAATTTCTGGTATAAAACACATGACTATGGCATCTTTAACGACAACCGAACCATAATAAGATTCAATGCCCTAGTATATTTATTCTCTTTGGGCTATTATCACATACATGCCATAACCATGTGTTTTCTATCCTTTACAGGACTTGTTGCCATTTATAAGGTTTTTATCCCCCATGTTAAAGATAAATCCAAAGAACTATTCTTCGCTGTTTTCCTTCTTCCCTCGGTGCTATTCTGGGGATCGGGTATTTTAAAAGAAGGACTATTAATTTTCTCTCTAGGATGCTTGATTTATCAGTTTATGAAAATCACCAACAACCAGTTTCAAGTAGCAAGATTATTTTGGATATTCATTTTGCTCGGCTTACTTTTCATCACCAAGGTATATCTGCTACTTATGATAATACCAGGGCTTATTTCACTCCTGGTTATTAAATATTCCGGCACTAAAAAAATTGCATTGAAATTTATTCTAGTTCACGTTCTTTTGATCATTATGGCGCTAAACTGGAAGGTAATACTGAGATTGCCGGGAGGTGAGCTTACAGGAACTGAAGTAGTAACCGGAAAAAGTTTGGATTTGCTAAACATGCTCAAATACAAACAAAAAGATTTTGTTCACGAAGCAAAAATAGAAAAGGCAGGAAGCTACATTGAACTTGGTGAATTGGACAATACTTTATACTCCTTTCTGATCAACAGTCCAAAGGGAATAATCAACGTGCTGTTTAGACCACATCTTCTCGACTCCCGATCTCCGATAGTATTATTAGCTGCTCTCGAGAATTTAATTTTTATTCTATTGATTTTTCTTGCTGTATTTTTCTTCAAAAAACCTCACGATGAACAAAAACCTATTCTTTATTTTTCGATAAGTTTTGTTTTATTACTGGCACTTTTAATAGGCCTGGTTGTTCCCGTTTTAGGAGCCATAGTAAGATATAAGGTGCCCATGCTTCCTTTTTATGCTATCATTTTCCTTATTTTAATCGACAAAGAAAAACTCATCAAAAAACTTCCTTTTCTTAAAATTTTAATTTGATTCACAATGAACCGTTCTGATAAAAAAATTGTCTTGATAACTGGAGCCACTTCCGGAATTGGCCAGGCCTCTGCCAAACTTTTTGCTCAAAATGGATACCAATTGATAATAACCGGAAGAAGAAAAGACCGGCTTGAAACATTGTCGGAAGAATTGAAAAAAAATTACAACACGCAAACATTGACTCTTAATTTCGATGTGAGGGATAAAAAGCAAGTTGACAGTAACCTTAAAAATTTACCTCCAACTTGGAAAAACGTTAGTCTGCTAATAAACAACGCCGGACTTGCTGCAGGTTTATCTGAGATACAAGACGGAGACAATGAAGACTGGGAAACCATGATTGACACAAACGTTAAAGGACTTTTATATGTTTCTTCATGCATTATGCCAACAATGATAAAAAACCAATCGGGTCACATAATCAACATTGGATCAATAGCAGGAAAAGAGGCTTACGCCAGAGGAAATGTGTATTGTGCTACCAAACACGCTGTTGAAGCCATAACCAAGTCGATGCGGATTGATTTATTGCCACATGGCATAAAGGTAAGTTCGGTTTGTCCTGGTGCTGCCGAAACAGAATTTTCACTGGTAAGATTCAAGGGCGATACAAAAAAAGCCAAACAAACTTATCAAGGCTTTGATCCTTTAACACCTGAGGATATTGCTGAAACTATTTTTTGGGTAGCCAGCAGACCTCCTCACGTAAACATAAATGACATTCTAATTATGCCTACTGCTCAGGCAAACACCTCTCATATATTAAGAAAATAACTTTTTCCCAATTCAATTGTTTAAACTCAAACTAGTGGTTTGATATAATTCTTTCCTGATTAAAAAAGAATTAAAATAATTACGTATTTTTAAGCATTGAATTCACATTTTTTTTTGACAAAGGGCACTTTTTAGTTTATTAATAAACTTAATAACTTCGATTATGGAAACCTTTCGTTTATTCGACCTTCTTGAGAGATATTCAGAAAAATTTGACAAAAGCGATGCCCTTGCAGGCAAAGAAAATGGTAACTGGGTAACATACAGTACAAGCGACTTTGTAAATTACTCAAATTACATCAGCTATGGCCTTCTTGAACTCGGGATACAAAAAGGCGATAAAGTTGCTATAATAGCTAACAACAGACCGGAGTGGAACTTTGCCGATATGGGCATAATTCAAACAGGCGCTATCGACGTTCCAATATATCCTACCATAAGCGATAATGATCTAAAATTTATTTTAAATGATGCTGAAATCAAATATGTCTTTGTCTCCAGCGAAGAGCTTTATTTAAAAGTTAAAAAAGCATCTGAAGGATTAAACATAAACGAAATATATTGCTTCAACAAGGTTAACAATGCCAAACATTGGCTGGAAATTGTCGAATTAGGCAAAAAAAATCAGGCGAAGCACCTCGAAAACCTCAACAAAACAAAGGCCTCCATCAATTCCGACGAGCTTGCTTCACTGCTCTACACATCAGGAACAACAGGTAATCCAAAGGGGGTTATGCTCTCACATAAAAACTTAGCAAGTAACTTCATAGCCGCTGAAAAACTAGCTCCTGTAGATCATACGTGCAAAGCATTGAGCTTTCTCCCGCTTAACCACGTTTACGAACGTATGCTTACCTATCTTTACATGTATTTGGGAGTTTCCATTTATTATGCCGAGAGTTTAGAAACTATAAGCGCCAATTTAAATGAAATTAAGCCGGATATTTTTACTGCAGTGCCAAGATTACTTGAAAAAGTTTATGATAAGATAGTGGCCAAAGGTTCTGACTTAACCGGAATCAAGAAAAAATTATTCTTTTGGGCACTCAACTTAGGTCTAAAATATGAGGCATATGGAAAAAATGGTTGGTGGTATGAATATCAGCTGAAACTTGCCAATAAAATTATTTTTAGTAAATGGCGCGAAGCCCTTGGTGGAAAAGTAAGAGTTATCGTTTCAGGAGGAGCCGCTTTGCAACCCCGATTAGCAAGAGTATTTTGGTCAGCTCAGATACCTGTTTTGGAAGGTTACGGACTAACTGAAACTTCTCCTGTTATTTCGGTTAACACCTTGGAACCTGAAGGACTGAAATTTGGCACCGTTGGAAAATTATTGAAGAATGTAACCATAAAAATTGCGGAAGATGGAGAAATACTCGTGAAAGGACCCAACGTAATGATGGGATATTACAAAAGAAGTGATTTAACAGCCGAAGTGATAGACTCGGAAGGCTGGTTTCATACCGGTGACATAGGAATATTTGAGCAAGGAAAATATCTGAAAATAACAGATAGAAAAAAAGAAATTTTCAAAACCTCCGGAGGAAAATACATCGCCCCTCAAAGTATTGAAAACAAGCTGAAAGAATCCATCTTCATTGAGCAGGTTTTAGTGATAGGTGAAAACCAAAAACATGCAGGTGCACTTATTGTGCCATCTTTTGCGAATTTAACGGAGTGGTATAAAAAACAAAATATTGAATTTAATAATAATGAGGAGATTATAAAACATGAATCTACCAAAAAACTAATTCAAGATGAGATAATAAAAATAAACAACTCACTTGCGCAATATGAAACCATTAAAAAATTTGAACTTCTTTCGAGAGAATGGTCTATTGAAAAGGGCGAAATGACACCGAAACTTAGTTTAAAAAGAAAAGTGATAACTGAAGCAAACAAAATCCTAATTGATAAAATTTACAACTTATAAAAAATTAAAAATCAAACAATTAAACAATTCTTGTCGTTCTTTAAATTATTGATAAATAAAAAATTAATCGAATCACAAAAAAATCAACATGCTGATTTTAAGATAATTAAAAAAAGTTAACTACACATTGTTCAAAGGTTTTTTTTACAGAAATTCAAGGTCGAAAAAATTAAATTATTTTTATTTCGTAATTTATTGTTTTGAAAAACATTGAAACGCTTTGATGTGATTGAAATTATAAATAATATAGCGTAAAATATCCAAGTTCTAATTTTTAAATTGTGTGTTAGTTAAATGCTTAAAAGTATTTTTAACAACAAGCCCAAAACTTACTTGGCAAAAAACACAAACATGAACAGAAACATCAATAAAATAGCGGTTCTTGGTTCAGGAGTGATGGGATCTAGAATAGCCTGTCATTTTGCCAATATCGGAGTAAAAGTAATTTTATTAGATATTGTTCCTCGCGAACTTACTGATGCAGAAAAGGCAAAAGGATTAACAATAGAAAACAAAACGGTTAGGAACAGAATCGTAAACGATGCTTTACAGTTCGCATTAAAGTCAAACCCCTCTCCTATTTATAAAAAAAGTTTTTCAAACAGAATTACTACCGGTAATTTTGATGATAACATGAAAGACATTGCTGATTGCGACTGGGTAATTGAAGTAGTTATTGAAAACTTAAATATCAAGAAAAAAGTTTTCGAACAAGTAGAAAAATTCCGCAAACCAGGTTCTTTAATTACTTCCAACACTTCCGGAATCCCAATAAACATGATGCTTGAAGGAAGAAGTGAGGATTTTCAATCCCATTTCTGTGGATCGCACTTTTTCAATCCTCCTAGGTACTTAAAATTACTTGA
>CANHPJ010000188.1 GCA_947462515.1 Bacteroidota bacterium
AAGGTTGAAAAGCCTTTATTATTGGGAAACAGAGATTAAATTAACAATTAAATGTGCAAAAACTTTGCTTATTTATTTTCTTTTTATACCTTCGCAAACCCAATAAAAATTTATTGGTATTGAATTAAAAATAAAAACACACATACGATGTACGCAATTGTAGATATCGCAGGACAACAAATTAAAGTTGAAAAAGATCAAAAAGTTTTCGTTCACCGCTTAGCCGGAGAAGAAGGAACCCAAGTAGAATTCGATAAAGTATTGTTAGTAGACAATGGTGAATCAGTAACCGTTGGTTCTCCAAGCATAGCCGGAGGTAAAGTAACTGCTAAAATCCTTGATCACTTAAAAGGTGATAAAGTAATCGTTTTCAAGAAGAAAAGAAGAAAAGGGTACCAAAAATCTAACGGACACCGTCAGTACCTTAGTCAAATAGTTATCGAAAACATAGAAGCAGCGGGTATTACTGCGAAAAAAGCAACTAAGAAAGCTGCTCAAACAGAAGAATAATAAGATACAATAACCTTTAATAAATAAAACACTATGGCTCACAAAAAAGGTGCGGGTAGTTCGAAAAACGGTAGAGAATCTCACAGTAAACGACTAGGTATAAAAATATATGGCGGTCAAGCTGCTATTTCTGGCAATATCATTGTTAGACAAAGAGGGACAAAACATCATCCAGGTGAAAACGTTGGAATAGGTAAAGACCACACTTTGTTTGCACTTACCGATGGTCTAGTTCAGTTTCAAAAAAGAAAAGACAATAAATCTTACGTTTTTGTAGAACCATTTACTGCATAATTAATTTTTTAAGATTATAAGTATAAAAACCCGATTTTTGATCGGGTTTTTTTATTGTATTTATCTCAAACAAAAAATCTAAATATTAACTTTAGCAAAATTTTACTTGATTATGCTACAAATAAATTATATCAGAGAAAACAAACAAGAAGTAATTGACAGGCTCGCGGTGAAGCATTTTAATGGCCAGGCAGTCATTAATGAAATTATAGAAAAAGACGATCTGCGAAAAAAATACCAAGCAGAATTAGACACGCTTTTGGCCGAGGCAAATTTACTTGCTAAACAAACAGGTGATTTATTTAAAGTCGGAAAAGCTGCTGAGGCAAATGAGCTTAAGGACAAAAGTGCAGCCATAAAAGAATCCACCAGAAGCCTTCAAGAACTTTTAAATGCAGCGGAAGAGGCGGTAAAGATTTTACTATATCAGGTTCCAAACCTTCCCCACCATAGTGTTCCCAAAGGAAGAACCCCTGAAGAAAACATTACTGTTTTCGAGGAAGGCGCAATTCCCAATTTACCTGAAAATGCGGTTCCACATTGGGAACTAACAAAAAAGTATGACATTATTGATTTCGAGCTAGGTGTAAAAATTACGGGAGCAGGATTTCCGGTGTATAAAGGAAAAGGATCTCGTTTACAAAGAGCGCTGATAAACTTTTTTTTAGATGAAGCGGTAAAATCGGGTTATACGGAATTTCAACCGCCATTGATGGTTAACGAGGCATCCGGTTATGGGACAGGCCAGTTACCGGATAAAGAAGGACAGATGTATCACGTTGGCATAGATAATCTTTATCTTATTCCGACTGCAGAAGTTCCAATAACGAATCTACACAGAGATGTAATATATAAATCAGATGATTTCCCGATTAAAAATGCAGCCTATTCTCAATGTTTTAGGAGAGAAGCAGGTTCTTATGGCAAGGATGTTAGGGGATTAAACAGGCTGCATCAATTTGACAAGGTAGAAATCGTACAGATTCAGCATCCGGATAAGTCATACGAGACCTTAGATGAAATGGTAGAACACGTAAAAGGCTTGCTAAGAAAGCTGGAATTACCTTATCGTATTTTAAAATTATGCGGTGGAGACATGAGCTTTTCATCTGCCTTAACATATGATTTTGAAGTATATTCGGCAGCACAAAAAAAATGGCTTGAAGTTAGCTCTGTTTCGAATTTTGAATCATTTCAGTCGAATCGTTTAAAATTAAGATACAAAGAGAAGGAAGGGAAACCACAGTTGGCGCATACATTAAACGGTAGTGCGCTTGCTTTTCCTAGGATTGTAGCCGCTTTACTTGAAAACAATCAAACTGAAAAAGGGATAAAGCTGCCAAAGGCATTGGTTAACTACACCGGTTATGAATATATTGACTAGATTAAAATTTATTTTTTTTACTATACTGTTAAGTTCTCTGAGCTATGGTTTGATTTCTTGCAAAGGTGGGAAGAAAATGCCCGAAGAAGCGGCCAAGATGGATAGTCTATCGCTATTGTTGGAAGCTTCTGCAGCGAAACTCAAGGCAATAGATTCAGCAGAAGTGGAGCTTACATATAGTGCAACGATGCAGGACGTAGGCTTTGTGGAAGAGAATTTGAAGGATTCTATTACAAGGGAGCAGGCCGAAGCTTTGAGCACTTATAGGGATACTAGAAAAATACTGAAAAGTTTTAATAAAAAGAGGACGTCACTATTTGCAGAATATGCCATTACCGAAAAGCAAGTTAAAACACTATCGGCTGACTTAAAAAAAGGCTCAATAGATCAAAACAAAGCTTATGAGTATTTCGTTATAGAAAGCACAGAGGCCAATAAGTTGTTGCTAGAGATGAATGAGCTGAATGATAGGATAAACAGTTCGCTTACCAAAAACAAACTATACAAACCAGTCGTTGACAGCGTGGTGGCTCGAATAGAGTTAAAAAACAACATATTGAAAAAAAACTAATTCACAGCTATGCATGCCGGGCAAGAAATTCAATCAATTCATTTTAAACGGAAACAGCGTTTAAAAACTTTATTGTTTTTTTTTCTTACTTTAATTCTAAGCTATGAAACTTCAACACCACTATTTGGGCAGCAAGAAAATTTAAATAAAGGAATAATTGCCAAGCCGGCTACCAAGGAAGAAGACAAGGCTTTTAATCCCGAAAAAAACGACAAGCTGCCGGATGAGCAATCGCTCAAAGAAAAAACACCTGATGAACAATTAGCTGTTCAATATTTTCAAAACAAAGAATTTGATAAAGCTGCTATATACTACGAGAAGCTATTCAACAAAAACCCAATAGATTTTTATTATAACTCGCTATTAAACTGTTTTTTTGAGCTAAAAGATTTTAAAAAGGCCGAGAAGCTGGTTAAAAAACAGATCAAGAAACAAGCCGAGCGATACAGTTACAGGGTTGACTTGGGTTATGTGTTAAAAAGCGCAGGTGAAATAAGTGATTCGAAAAAAGAATATGAAGAGCTAATAGATAATTTACCTCCCAGTCAGGGCAGCATCTTTGAACTTGCGAATGCATTTAGTCAGCGTAAAGAGCTTGACTATGCCTTAGAGACTTATCTGAAGGGAAGGAAGTTGCTAAAAGACACATATCCATTCAATTTTGAAGTTGCAGAGATATACATTCAAAAAGGGAATATAGAAGCGATGATAAATGAATATCTGGATGTATTATTAATAAGTGACGGCTATATTCAACAAGTGCAAAATTCACTGGTTAGGATCTATCAAAGCGACCAGCGAGAGAGTAAGAACGACCTGTTAAAAAGTCAACTGTTGAGACGTATTCAAAAATACCCTGAAAGGAAGGTATATGCAGAAATGCTTATATGGATAATGATACAGGAAAAGGATTTTAACGGGGCATATTTACAGGCAAAGGCACTTGACAAAAGGCTTAAAGAAGATGGAAGCAGACTTGTTGATTTAGCAGAAATGTGTTTTTCAAATAACCAGTTTGATGTTGCAGTAAAATGTTACCAATATATAATTGATAAGGGCAGTGAAAACTATTATTACGTAGCATCAAAAATTGAATTGGTAAATACCTTAAATAAAAAAATCACACAATTCGGGAAATACACTCCAACGGACATTATAGATTTAGAAAAACATTATACACAAACCATATCCGAATTAGGGAAAAATGCAGAGTCAGCGACACTGTTAAAAGGCCTTGCTCATTTAAATGCCTTTTATATGAATAATGATGAAAGGGCAATAGAATTGCTGGAGGAGCTGCTTGAATTGCCTGGTTTAAGCAATAAATTTCAAGCAGAGTGTAAACTTGATTTGGGAGATATTTTAGTACTGACAGATAATATATGGGATGCCTCTTTATACTTTTCGCAAGTTGAAAAATCTTTCAAACATGACCCTATAGGTGATGAAGCAAAATACAGAAATGCCAGGGTTTCATATTATGTTGGCGATTTTAAATGGTCGCAAGCACAACTCGATGTGCTTAAAGGATCCACCTCTAAACTCATTGCCAATGATGCCATGCAATTATCCCTCTTTATCAGTGATAACACAACGGTGGATACAAACACGGTTCCGATGAGCTATTTTGCACAAGCTGAACTATTTGCTTATCAAAACAAAGATGAAGATGCATTAAAAACCTTAGATACGATAAACAACTATTTTCCGGGACATTCATTGGCAGATGATATCCTTTACAAAAAGGCCAAAATAATGGAGAAAAGCCAAAAATTTGAAGAAGCCGCCAAACTTTATCAGTCCATCTTGGATCAATATGCTACGGATATATTGGCTGATGACGCATTATTTCGTTTAGCCGAAATGAATCAATATTATTTTAATAATAATGAAAAGGCAAAAGAGCATTACCAAAAACTATTAACAGACTACCCGGGAAG
>CANHPJ010000189.1 GCA_947462515.1 Bacteroidota bacterium
GTTGCTTTACTTTTTGATACTTCTAATAGTATGGATGGATTAATTGAACAAGCTAAATCTAGACTATGGGATATTGTAAATACACTTACTACGTTAAAGTATCAAGGAAAAACTCCTGTAATTGAAATTGCTTTATACGAATATGGCAACGATGGATTATCAGTTAGAAATAATTATATACGACAAGTTACTGCATTAACCACTGATTTAGATTTAATATCAGAAAAACTATTTGCTCTAAAAACCAACGGCGGAAGCGAATATTGTGGCGCTGTAATTCATAGCTCAGTAAAAGAGTTAAAATGGGATGATGGAGCAAATACAATGAAATTAGTTTATATAGCAGGTAACGAAGGATTTAATCAAGGAAATATAAATTACAAAGAAGTTATTAGTAGTGCAGTAAAAAGTAATATTTATATAAACACTATTTTTTGCGGAGATAAAAAAGAAGGCATCTCATTGTTATGGGAAGATGGCGCTGCAAAAGGAAAAGGCAAGTACTTTAATATAGATTCAGATGTAAAAATAGAATATATACAAACTCCATACGATAGCCAGATTAATGCTTGCAACGATAAATTAAATAAAACCTATATTGGTTATGGCAAACAAGGTCATTTAAAAAAGCAAAGTCAGGTAAAAGAAGATGCTAATGCCAGCAGTATTTCTCAAGCTAATGCTACCGAAAGAGTGCTTACTAAAAGTAAAGCCGTGTACAAAAACTCAACATGGGATTTGGTAGATAATGTAAAAGACAATGAAAATAATTTAGATAAAATTAAAACAGAGGATTTACCAGAAGAATATAAAAATAAAAGCAAAGAAGAAATTAAGACGCTAGTTTTAGCAAAGGCAAAAGAACGTGATGTCATTCAAAAAGAAATTGGTGCATTAGCTGTAAAGCGCCAGAAGTACATTGCAGAAAAATCAAATCAAAATACTAAACAAGATGATTTAGGTTCAGCAATTAAAAGTTCTATAATTACGTTAGCAAGCGTTAAGGGTTACAAAGTTGAAAAGTAAATAGCAGAGAATTGAATAAGTAAAAATAAAAAATGCCTTTCAATTGAAAGGCATTTTTGTACCCAGAAGGAGACTCGAACTCCCACGTCTTTCGACATACGCACCTCAAGCGCACTTGTATACCATTTCAACACCTGGGCAATATAGCATTACAAATGTGATAATAATTTTTGATAATGCTGCAATTAAGTAATGATTATAAACCTACATTAAAACCAATTTGAATAATAGGATTTGGGTACGGCGACAGGGGCGATTGATTTACGTTATAAAATATTGCTGCAACAAAACTACCTCGTTCTGAAAAAGCCTGCCTGTAACCGCCACCTAATAAAATGTTATCAACCCAAACTCTACTATTTTTAATTGGAGAAAAAAATTCAGGAACACTCAGTCTATCCCATCCAATTTGCGCGAATGCATTTTCAAAAATTAAATAACGAGCAAATACATTTCCTCCATAAATGGTAGAAGTAAATTTTTGTCCGAAGTTTGTTTGACTATAATAGTTGTAAGTTATTCCTCCACCCACAGAAAATTCTTTATTTATTTTACAACCAACTAACGGAGATAGATTGATATAAGTTGTTGATCCAAACCATGCTCCAAAATTCCCACCAAAATACAATCTATCCTTAAAATTTTCAAACTCTTTTGGGGCTAAGGTATTTGAAGGGACTGAGAGTTTTGGACGATTTTCCTGCGAAAAAATATAATTATTTAACGCTATAAAAACAGTTAGGTATAATGATAATTTTTTCATTATTTTATTTCTTCATATTCCACATACTCCGCGTCGCTTGGGTTATATTGCGTTTTTTGGTTAGTGGTATGATTTATTTTAACTTCTCCTTCTTTTTGATTTTGAAAATTAGTTTGATTTCTATTTCCATCCTTAGTTTTTGATTTTGACGTGTTTTTAAACGCATCGAAAATTTTCCATACAATCCAAATTATAATTACTGTCCAAACTATATCTCGCAAAACGTTTTTGTTTTATATTACTACAAAATTACACTATTTTGCAATATTAGGGGCCATTTAACAATATTTGATTTCATAAAAAACCCTTTTAGAAAACTAAAAGGGTTCTTATAAATTTATATTTTAAATTTTAGTTTGAATCACTATCTTCAAGTGCCTCAGAATTTTCTTCACCTTTAACCTGAGGTTTATAAATTGGTTTTTCCGTTTTTGGAGCATTAGGATCTACATAATCCCAGTTAACAATGCGGAATACCGTACGACGGTTTTTTTGATGTAAAGCCTCTTTTTCTTCTTTTGTTTTTGCTTTAGCAATGACATCATCTTTAATTAATACTTTCTTTTCTCCCCAACCTTTAGACATTAATCGAGCGATCGGTACTTTTTTCTCGTTAACTAAATAATCAACGCAAGATTGTGCACGTGCTTCAGATAACTTTTGATTTCTCTCATCACTATCACGAGTATCTGTATGAGACTGTAATTCAATAACGATAGTTGGATTATCAATTAATGTTTGATATAAAAAGTTTAATGAATCCTTTGAGTTTAGTGGTTTGCGAGTATCGTTATCAGGCGCAGTTCCTTCAACGTCTACAAGTAAATCAGCTTTACCTAATGCATATAAAACCGCTGGGAAACGAATTTCAGCTTTAACAGGAGTTAATACAAAATCTTTAACAAAATCTTTTGATTCATTTTCAGCTACAGTAGTTAATTTCCCTAAATCCTTGTTAGCTAAAAATCCAAGTTTAAATGTTTTAGAAACTGTATTTTTATCAGCCGCTACAGTAACCTCATACGATGTATTTTCTTTTAATTTAAAATTATATTTACCATCTGCTAAGGTTTTAAATTCAAACATATCTCCATTTGAACCTTTTAACCGGATGTAAGCATTAGTTATAGGCTCGCTGTTTTCATCACTCACAACAGTACCAGTTAAATTAAATAACAATGGAGGCAAAACAAATGAGTAAATATCGTCACTTCCCTTTCCACCTTCACGATTAGAAGTAAAATAACCTTTTATTTTTTTTCCTTCGAAAACAATACCAAAATCATCTGCTGCAGAATTCATTGGTGATTTTAAATTTTCAGGAGCTTTTGTAAATTTGCCATTAGCATCTTTTTCTGCTTTAAAAATATCTAAACCACCCATACCAATGTGGTAATTTGATGAAAAGTACAACGTTTTATCATCATCAGCAATGTAAGGATACATTTCGTCGCCAGGGGTATTAATGCTTGGCCCAACGTTTACTGGTTGACCAAATGCTTTTGCTTTCTCATCCAAAACGCTCATCCAAATATCTTTTCCGCCATAACCACCCGGCAATTTTGAAGTAAAATATAACACTTTTCCATTTGCAGAAATTGAGGGATGCGCAAACGCAACTGAATCTATACAAAACGGCAATAATACTGGCTCAGCCCATGATGGACCTTGCTTTTTACATACATATAATTGACATTTTAATTGTTTATTTTTTCCTTCCGGGCAACGAGTCATAAACATAACGTCTCCTTTTTTTGAAACTGAAACAGAAGCTTCATTCATTTTTGAAATAATGTTACTAGTTAATGACACTGGCGTGCTCCACTTACCATTTTTATCCAATTTTGTTTCATATAAATCAGAGTGATTTTGTCCGTTAGTAACATCTATACCACCAGAACCACCAGAGCGAGTTGATGTAAATATTAAAGAGTTGTATTTTTTATCCGCATAAGCAGGGCTAAAATCAGATTCTTTTGAATTTATTAAAGTCATAGGCTGAACTACAATACGTTTCTCAGGAGTGTTTTTGGCATCTTTCCATTGCTGAGCTAATTCGCAAGATTTTATTCCGTTTTCACCTAAAACATCCGATGGCATTTCTTTTTTGTAATTATTATACTCAACAATAGCCTCTGGGTATTTCGTTTGAGCTTTTAAAACATCACCTAGATATAAATAGACAATTGGATCTGCATATTTTGCCTTAATGGCTTTGTTATAGTAGGTTTCAGCTGACTTTAATTCATTAATTTCTTGATATGACTGACCAGTTCTAAATAAAATTCTAGCCTTAACATCTGCCTTTTTAACTTTACCATACGCTTGTTTGTAAAGATCTATTGCGTTAAAATATTGATGATTGTCGTAAGCAACATCAGCATCTTTTAGATAATTTTTCTGAGCGTTCACAGAAAACACAAATGCAATAAGAGTTATTGCGGTTAACGCTATTTTTTTTAAGTTTTTCATATTTAATTTAAACTTTATAGATTGCTAATATATATATTGTTTTCAAAACTGCAAAAATTTATTAACAATATATTCAATTTCATTACTGATTTTGACTTAATTTATCTTAAATAAAGCATTTCTCTATATTTTGGTAATGGCCAAGTAGCATCATCAACAATACCTTCTAATTTATCTACATTGTAGCGCATCGACTCGAAATAAGGTTTTACTTTTTCGCAATACGCATGAGCTTGTTTTTTAGCGTTATCCAAATTTTTTGCTTTTTTACGTTCTTCTGTCATTAAATCAGCTTCTGTTTTGATGATGGTTACTTTTTCAGAAATTTCTTTTATCAATTCTAATTGACTTTTTGCAACCACTTTAAATTCTGCTGGCGATAAAATTTCTTTCATACCTCTTACTGATTCCACTAAACTTTTTTGATA
>CANHPJ010000190.1 GCA_947462515.1 Bacteroidota bacterium
CGACCAATAAATAAATTGAATCTTTTTTAGATTTTTGTTAAATTAGAAGAATATTAAAGTTCGCCGTACAAATGTGACTTTTTATTTCTATTGCACTCAATTAGGATAAAACATTGTAAAGATATATAAGTAAGAAATTTATTTTTAATGAAAAAAGACATGAAAATAATCAAACACCTTTTTTTAACGATCATGTTCGCATTTGGTGGATTGATTTCATTTAATACTTATGGTCAAATTGATGATGACTTTCAACTAAATACAGAGCCTGTAATTAGACTTATAGCTGACGATCCTATAGTAGCTATGCTAGATAGCATGTTGCAACTTCAATACTTCGAGATTGCGAAAAAAAACAGTCCGGGAAAAATAGTAAACAGGAAGGGATATGCATCTGACTCAATACCAATGTATGATGAATCTGTTTATTCCGCCAGAATGGCCAAACTGGCTGCAAGGAGTCCTGTTTCATTAGATTACAATCCTATTGTACAGGGCTATATAAATCTTTATGCCTTAAGAAAAAGAGAGCAGGTTATGCGTATGCTTGGATTGGCAGAATACTACTTTCCTTTATTTGAAGAGAAGCTCGACAAACATGATATGCCAATGGAATTAAAATACCTGGCTATTGTTGAATCTGCTCTAAATGCAAATGCAAAATCAAGAGTTGGCGCTACCGGACTTTGGCAGTTTATGTATGGTACCGGCAAAATGTATAACCTCAAAATTGACTCTTACATAGATGAGCGATCAGATCCTTATAAAGCGACTGATGCAGCTTGCCAATACATGAAATTTTTATACCGAATGTTTGGAGACTGGCAACTAGTATTGGCCGCTTATAATGCCGGTCCGGGAACAGTTAACAAGGCAATAAGAAGATCCGGTGGTAAAAAAAATTACTGGGAACTAAGACCATTCTTACCTGTTGAAACAAGAGGATATGTGCCTGCATTTATTGCGGCAAACTACATCATGAATTATCCCGAAGAACATAATATTCACCCTATAAAACCCGCATTCTACAAACATGAAGTAGATACTATTAAAATATCTGAACAGGTGCACTTTGAACAAATTTCGGCAGTATTAGGCATCCCGATCAGTCATCTTGAGTTTTTAAACCCAACATATAAGCAAAGTCTGATTCCTAAATCATTTGGAGATCACAAAAATACGCTTTGTTTACCTTCCAATATGATATCTAAGTTTTTAAATAACGACTCACTGATATATGCTTATAACAAGAAGCCTGAGATAGATTATGCTGCCATCGCAGCCCAAAAAACGGAAGAAGTAACAAAAAAAATATATGTCGTTAAAAAAGGAGAAAAATTAAATATTATTGCTAGAAAATTGAACTGCGAAGTTGGAGATATTAAAGAATGGAATAAATTAAAAAGTACCAAATTATTCAAAGGTCAAAGGCTAGTAATACACAATACTGTTAAAAAATCAGTCCCTGCAACTGCCCTGGCTAGTAATGAAACCAAAAAAACCATTGCTGTAAAACCAAATCCTATAAAAGCTGATTCATTAAAACAATCTGTTAAAAAAGAATTAGCAATTGTCAAAACAAGCGATTCTAAAAAGAAAGTACATGTGGTAAAAAAGGGAGAAAACCTGAATTCAATAGCTAGAAAATACAACTGTGACATAAGCAGTTTGAGAAAATGGAATAATTTAAAAAAGAACAAACTTTTTAAAGGACAAAAATTAATAATTTATTCTGGTCAGGAAAAAATCGCTACAGAAACAGCCGAAAATCTGAACGAACAAAAACAAACAGTGACAAAAATAGACAGCAAGCAACTTAACGAAGATAAAACCGCTAAAAACGACTCTGAAGAGTCAAAATACGTATATTATACTGTTCAATCTGATGACACTTTATGGAAAATCGCGAATAAATATCAAGGGGTGACTATAGATGACATTAAAAAATGGAACAACATTAAAAATGCTAAAAGCTTGAAAGTTGGCACCAAAATAAAAATAGAACTTAACAGTTAGTATTTTACAACGATAAATAAACTGTTAATCATAAAAAACGCGAGCTAAAATTAGCCCGCGTTTTTTTATGATTGTATATTTTGAATTTCTTAAAAGTTAACTTAGCACTAATTAGCTTAACTTATCAGAAAGTATTCGCATTTCTATGGAAGGAGCTATCTTTTCGTAAAGAATATTATAAACAGCATCGGTAATTGGCATATCAACACCATGAAGCTTATTTATTTCATAAATACATTTAGCAGCATAATATCCTTCTGCCACCATATTCATTTCTATTTGAGCTGATTTAACAGAATAACCTTTACCAATCATAATTCCAAATGCTCTGTTACGGCTAAATTGAGAATAAGCTGTAACCAAAAGATCTCCCAAATAGGCAGAACTCTTAATGTCACGCTCAATGGGATGTACCTTTTTCACGAATCGTTCAATCTCTTGAATGGCATTCGATATCAATACTGCACGGTAATTATCACCATAGGCAAGACCTATAGAGATGCCACAAGCCAGTGCAAATACATTTTTTAATACTGCAGAGTATTCAACTCCAAAAATATCGTCAGAAACCGTTGTTTTAAGATATCTGCATGACAAATAATTTGCGAGCATGCTGGCAGAGGCAAAATTTGAACCAGAAATAGTAAGATAAGAAAGCTTTTCAAGCGCAACCTCTTCGGCATGACAAGGACCACAAATCACGCCTATATTATCATAAGATAAATTTAGCTTATGATGTAAATACTCCCCTATTATCATCATGTCCTCTGCAACAATACCTTTTATGGCAGAAAAAACCATTTTACCATCAAAATCAGAGGATGAAACCGGTTCTAAAGCCTGCTTTATGAAAGCAGAAGGAACAGCCAGAATAATGATATCTGCTTGGTGAATGGCTTGTTTTAAATCGGTAAACAAATGTAATCGGGAATATTCAAATTCTATAGAACTTAAATAATTAGGATTATGATGATACTTCCTTATATAATCAATGGCTGAATTATCCCTCATCCACCAACCAACAGAATTGAGGTTGTTAGTCAACAATTTCACTATTGCCGTTGCCCAACTTCCTCCTCCAATAACTAAAACATTCGGCTGATTTTCCATTTCGAGTATTTTTTCTTTGATATTTCTATTTCAAACTATTAAAAATGAAGCTTTAGCTTATCCATGCTTTAACCTCGTCCAAGGTAGGGGCTGATACTTCCATCTTAAGTTTTTTCCTCAAACCACACAACTCGTTAAATAACTTATTAGGATTTGCTGCTTTTAATTCTGCTAAAGTCAAATATCCAGCTTTTTGTATTGGCGCTATCCAAGCATCAGGGATTCCTACAGCTTTATATTCTTCATTTGAGGCCTGGTGATTCTTTTTTTCAGGACGCATTTGAGGAAAAAACAAAACATCTTGAATAGATGGAGAATTGGTCATTATCATAGCCAATCTGTCAATGCCAATTCCTAATCCTGCTGTTGGTGGCATGCCATATTCTATAGCTCTTAAAAAATCTTCATCTAAAATCATTGCCTCTTCATCGCCTCGTTTGCCAAGCTCTAGCTGTTGTTCAAATCGCTTTCGCTGATCTATTGGATCATTCAACTCCGAATAAGCATTGCAGATTTCCTTACCATTACAAATTGCCTCAAAACGTTCAACTAAACCGGGAACACTTCTATGTTTCTTGGCAAGTGGAGACATTTCTTCAGGATAATCAGTTATAAAAGTAGGTTGAATAAGATTCGGCTCGCATTTCTCACCAAAAATCTCATCTATAATTTTACCTCTTCCCATACTGGCATCTACTTTAATACCCATTTGAGTAGCAGCGTTAGCCATCTGTGCTTCATCCATATTACTGATGTCTACACCTGTAAAATGGGCAATAGCTTCATACATGGTGAAACGTTTCCATGGCTTTTGGAAATTAAGAACATGATTACCTACCTTAACTTCTGTAGAACCATGCAAATCAAGAGCAATGCGCTCAACCATTTCTTCAACCATATTCATCATCCAATGGTAATCTTTATATGCCACATACAACTCCATTTGAGTAAATTCCGGATTATGAAAACGACTCATACCTTCATTTCTAAAGTCCTTGGCAAATTCATAAACCCCATCAAAACCTCCTACAATGAGCTTTTTTAAATACAGCTCATTCGCTATCCTCAAATACAAAGTCATATCTAAGGTATTGTGGTGTGTTTTGAAAGGCCGCGCAGCAGCACCTCCATAAATAGGCTGAAGTATTGGTGTCTCCACTTCCAAATATCCCTTTTGATTTAAAAAGTTACGCATGGAATTGGTCAACTGAGTACGCTTCAAAAAGGTATCTTTTACAGCAGGGTTTACGATTAAATCCACATAACGCATACGATACCTTTGTTCCGGATCAGTGAATGCATCATGCGATTTACCTTCGCTATCTATTTTAACAACAGGAAGTGGCTTTAACGATTTGGTTAAGATTGTAAAACCGGTAGCGTGTATGGTAGTTTCTCCCGTTTGAGTAGTGAAAACGTAGCCTGTTACTCCTAATATATCACCGATGTCAAGCAACTTTTTAAAAACAGTATTATATAAAGTTTTATCTTCCCCTAGACATAAATCATCTCGTTTAAAATAAACCTGTATTCTTCCTGTA
>CANHPJ010000191.1 GCA_947462515.1 Bacteroidota bacterium
CTTACATGTTTTTTTAAAATTCTGGTACCTTCTTCTTTCACCAGGTCATTTTTGCGGTAACTCCAAACTATTTCACTAGCCTGCTTTCTTGTTTTTTCAATATCAACAATCGGAAATGGGTAATCTTTTCCTATCTCGCATTCATAAAGGCTTTGCTCAAAAATGTTGAGGTTCCATGGTTCGTGTATTAATTGAGCGGGAATGTTTTTCAATTCAGGAATCCATTTTTTAATAAATTCTCCTTCCGAATCATGTTCTTGAGAATTTTTGATTGGGTTATAAATCCTAATTGTATTTATGCCGGTAACACCTGACTGCATTTGAAGTTGCGGGTAATGAATGCCAGGTTCGTAATCTAAAAACTGCCGCGCCAAAAAATGAAGCTCTCGCCAGTCTTGCCATAGGTTAAACACAAAAAAGGAAACTACCATGGCCCTCATCCTAAAGTTGATATAACCGGTATGTTGCAGGCAGCGCATGCAGGCATCAACAATTGGAACACCTGTTTGTCCATCCTGCCATGCTTTTATATATAATTCGTTTTTGGGTTTTATTAAATTTTCATAAGCTCGGTTAACATGCTCAAATTCCATGCGACATTCGTCTTCAAATTTTTGCATGAAATGGCAATGCCAATGTAAGCGCGAAATAAAATTGGAAAGTGCTCTTTTGTTCGAAGCCTCGTTATAATTTTGCATGGTATATTGATATACCATACGCATGCTTATGTTTCCGTAGGTTAAATAAGGCGATAATCTGCTGCAGCCTTTTCGACTTAATAAAGGTTTGGAAATATGCTTGCTGTAATTTACGTGTCTGTCTTTAATAAAGCTATCCAAATACCTCCATGCCCAGTATTCACCGCCTTGTTGAAAATTTTCGTTTCGGGTTAATATGTCTTTGCTAAGGGTTTCACCCTTAATGCCATTATAAAAA
Source organism: Bacteroidota bacterium (assembly GCA_947462515.1). GTDB lineage: Bacteria > Bacteroidota > Bacteroidia > JACCXN01 > JACCXN01 > CANHPJ01. Next base: position 937 of record CANHPJ010000191.1, read on the forward strand.
CCGGTTTCGAGATTTATAAAATTCCATTTTTTCTCATCTACTATTTTGGGTGTTTCGGTCATTTTATCCTTCCAAAGCACATCCCAGTTTTTTCTCGATTTAAGTCTTCTTATAACACCATGTAGCTGATATTCATTCCATTGTATTGATTTTTTTTTGCAAAACTCTTGAATTGAAATATCACGTTTATAAGTAATTTGGTTACCTACCTCCTGGTACGAAAAAATGGATTTGATGTTATAATTTGATGCCAGTTGCTCAAATACAAATTCAGCCTCTTGATGAAAGATATAAATTTGAGTGTTTAGGGCTTTCAGTTTTTCCTGCATTTCTTGAAGCGATTCATTAACAAAGCGCCAATGTCTGGTATCACTATCATGGTAATTCATTACCGAAGGCTCAAAACAATAAACAAGCAGCAGGGGTATGTTTTCTTTTTGGGCAAAAAAAAGTGGTTCGTGATCTGTAAATCTTAAATCACGTTTAAACCAAACGATATTAATTTGCTCATTCCTCAACTTTGGTTGGTATTAAAATACAATTATCTTTTATTTGTTTAAATATAAACTAAAATATTTAAACAAAAATAAGGTTTTTAATGATTAAAACCCAGACTGGTTTAAAAATAATTTTCGGATTTTTTTATGACGGAGATGCTACTTTTGGATATTGATTTATCAATACCTTTACCATTTATATAATAGATGAAAACATCATTTATTCATTTAAAATGAATTTTTATTAAACTATTTTTTTCAGATCGTTAAATTTCAGTTTTATGAAAACTTACAAATCAAAAATCAGCACTGGCTTATTAATTTTATTGATTACTGTATTGGGAGGACCTGCTGTACTTTCGGTAATTGAACATCAGTGGATTGCCTTCTCCATCTTAGGATTAGTTATATTTTTTGTGGCTAATATTTTTTTAAATACGACCTATAAAATAGTAGGTGATATGTTAAGGATAAAATGCGGGATTTTTTATAATCAGGAAATTGACATAAATACCATTCGGAAAATTTCAGAAACCAATGATGCAATCAGTTCACCTGCAACTTCTTTCGATAGGCTTGAAATTTTGTATAATAAGTTTGATAGTGTATTAATTTCTCCAAATGAAAAGTTAGAATTTATAGAACATATAAAAACTATCAATCCTAATGTTGAGGTTGTTTTAAAGAAAAAAACCGGCTTAAAAGCCGGTTAATAATTCTCTTTGAGGTTTTCCTTCATTTTATAATATTCATCCCGTAATCGCGCAGCCTCCATAAAATTCATTTCTTTGGCTGCGGCCTCCATGGCTTTTTTAACTTTTAAAATTGCTTTTTCGAGTTGATCCTTGCTCATGTATTTCTCTTCAGGTTCAGCAGCACTTATGTTTTTTATTATGGTTTCGGCATAGCTTGGTGTCTCGGGTTTTTTGGAATTGGCCACCTTGGTTTGTCCTAAAATAGATTCTTTTGATCGTTTTATTTGAGTTGGTACTTGATTGTTTTTGAAGTTGTATTCTATTTGCTTTAATCTTCTTCGTTGGGTTTCATCAATGGTTTTTTTCATTGAATCAGTAACTTTATCAGCATACATAATTACTAAACCATTAACATTTCTGGCTGCACGACCTACTGTTTGAGTAAGCGAACGGGCCGATCTCAAAAACCCTTCCTTATCTGCATCCAAAATAGCTACCAATGAAACTTCGGGTAAATCCAAACCTTCTCTTAAAAGGTTAACTCCAATTAAAACATCAAAAAGCCCAAGTCTTAAATCTCTCAATATTTCAACCCTTTCAAGGGTGTCCACGTCAGAGTGAATATACCTGCATCTTATTCTTAGCTTGCTGAAATATTTGAATAATTCTTCAGCCATCCTTTTTGTGAGGGTAGTTACCAATACCCTTTCATCATTTGCCACTACTTTATTTATGGCTTCCAAAAGGTCATCAATTTGATTTCCGCTGGGGCGCACCTCAATAACAGGATCCAACAAACCTGTGGGTCTTATTACCTGCTCCACAATTATCCCTTCCGATTTCTCCAGTTCATAGTCTGCCGGGGTGGCACTTACATAGATCATTTTATTGATCATGGTTTCAAATTCTTCAAATTTTAAAGGTCTGTTATCCATGGCAGCCGGTAGCCTAAATCCATATTCTACCAGGTTTTCCTTTCTGGAGCGATCTCCTCCGTACATGGCTTTTATTTGCGGTATGGTGACATGACTCTCGTCAATAACCATTAAAAAGTCATCAGGAAAATAATCTATCAAGCAAAATGGTCGCGAACCGGGTAATCTACCATCAAAATATCTGGAGTAGTTTTCTATGCCCGAGCAGTAACCCAATTCTCTGATCATTTCCAAATCATAGGTCACTCTGTCTTCAAGTCTTTTGGCTTCCAGGTGTTTGCCCAAATCCTTCAGAAAACTTACCTGCTTCATCATATCGTCTTGTATCTCAAAAATGGCATTGGTAAGCTTATCTTTTGAGGTTACAAAAATGTTTGCCGGGTAAATATTAATCTGGCTATAATCTTCAATTTTTTTGCCACTTACCGGATCAATAGATTCTATTTTTTCTATTTCATCACCCCAGAAATAAATGCGGTAGGCATAATCGGCATAAGCCAAAAATACATCTACTGTATCACCCTTTACTCTAAAATTACCGCGGTTAAATTCTCCTTCGGTTCTTGAATAAAGGCTATTTACAAGGGTATGCAATACTTTATTGCGACTTATCAATTCACCCTGTTTTAGGTGAACCACATTACTTTTAAAATCTGCGGGGTTACCAATACCGTAAATACAAGATACGGATGAAACAATAATTACATCCTCTCGTCCCGATAAAATGGCTGAGGTAGCACTTAACCTTAATTTTTCTATTTCGTCATTAATGGCTAAATCTTTTTCTATGTAGGTATTTGTTGTTGGAATGTATGCCTCCGGCTGATAATAATCGTAGTACGACACAAAGTATTCTACGGCATTATCCGGAAAAAATTGCTTGAATTCCCCGTAAAGCTGTGCCGCCAGGGTTTTATTATGACTTAAAATTAAAGTAGGTTTTTGAACCCTTTCAATAACATTGGCAATGGTAAATGTTTTTCCCGAACCGGTAACTCCAAGAAGCGTCTGTGCCTTGGCATTATCTAAAACTCCCTTTGAAAGTTGCTCAATAGCCTTTGGTTGATCACCTGTAGGCTTAAATTCTGACTTTATTTTGAATTTCATTTTTTACAGTTTCGATTTGGCAAGTATATGTAAAAGACAGGTTTAATTTTTTATAATTTCCACTATCGATAACAAAGTTATGCATTCTCTTGTTCATTGTTTCATTTTAGAAAATCCTTTTATGCTACTTCCAATATAAAACTGGCATCAATATTTAATTTGGTATGTAGTTTTTTTGCCAAGTCAAGGGTAACTTTTCTTTTACAGGCCAATAGCTCCGACATTCTTGTTTCACTTACTTCAAGTATTCTGGCTAATTGAATTTGTCTGATATTCATTTCAAGCATTTTGTAACGAATCATTCCGGCAAATGTCTTGGGTGCCTTTATAGGCATTAACGGAATACTATCTTCGTATTGCTCTGTCTTTAATTTTATCAGTATTCATAATTTAAAGATATATAGGGCTTCATTTATATGTATGCAAAATCAATTTTAGCATACTCGGTATGGGTTCCAATAAATCGAATTTATAACCTCATGTTCATAACCAA
>CANHPJ010000192.1 GCA_947462515.1 Bacteroidota bacterium
AGCATTATTCTTATTAATTGACAATGATTTGAAAAGTTAATTAAAAGAATAATTAGTTTTGTAAAATCATAATCCTTAAATTTGCTTCCCTTTTTAAAAATTATTCAATTAAGGATGGAAAACCAAGTAAAAATTTTTGCAGGCTCCTCTTCGGTATATTTAGCCGAAAAAATTGCTTCTAGTTTTGGAGCAAAACTAGGCGATTCCATTGTTTCAAGATTTAGTGATGGGGAGTTTCAGCCTTCATACGAGGAAACGGTTAGGGGTGATGATGTTTATATTGTTCAGTCTACTTTTCCGCCAAGTGATAATCTTTTTGAGTTGCTTTTAATGGTTGATGCAGCAAAAAGAGCATCTGCAAAAAATATTGTTGCGGTAATGCCATACTTTGGTTTTGCAAGACAGGACAGAAAAGATAAACCGAGAGTTTCTATAGGAGCAAAGTTAGTTGCTAATTTATTGACTGCTGCAGGAGTTACACGTATTATTACCATGGATTTGCATGCAGATCAAATTCAGGGCTTTTTTGAAGTGCCTGTAGATCATTTATATGCTTCTTCAATATTTTTACCCTACGTTAAAAGTCTCAATTTGCCAAATCTAACTATGGCGGCTCCTGATACCGGTGGTACCAAAAGAGCAAGTTCATATGCCAAATTTTTAGATTCAGAAATGGCCATTTGTTACAAACAACGCAGAAAGGCCAATGAAATACATAGCATGACAGTTATAGGTGATGTTCAGGGTAGAGATGTTGTTTTGGTCGATGATATATGCGATACTGCAGGAACTCTAGCAACTGCAGCTGATATTATGTTAGATAAGGGAGCAACTAGCGTTAGAGCTATGTGCACGCATCCAATATTATCTGGAAAAGCATACGAAAGACTTGAGAAATCAGGCATAACTGAGTTGATAGTTACCGATACTATTCCGCTTAAACATGAGAGTAGCAAAGTAAAGGTTTTAACTGTGTCAGATTTATTTGCAGATGTAATAAACAAAGTACACAGTCACGAGTCTATTAGTTCACATTTTATTTTTTAATCAATTAACCATAATAAAAACCAAAACAATGAAAAAAGTATCTATTAGCGGTTCTCCAAGAGAGAACGTAGGGAAAAAGGATGCCAAAGAACTAAGAAAAAATGGACATGTTCCATGTGTAATTTATGGAGGAAAAGATCAAGTTCACTTTTCAGCTCCAGAAAAAGATTTTAAAGATTTAATTTACAGTCCACATGTTCATTTGGCTAGTTTAGAAGTAGCAGGAAAAAAATACGAAGCTATTGTTCAGGAAGCTCAATTCCATGCAGTTAGTGACGCACTTTTACACGTTGACTTTTTAGAGGTGATAGCTGATAAACCAGTAAGAATAGGTATACCGGTAAATTTAATTGGAACTGCCGAAGGTGTTAAAGCTGGTGGTAAACTAGTTAAAAAAGCAAGAACTTTAAAAGTGAAAGCTTTTGCTAAAGATCTTCCTGATAGTATCGATGTAAATGTTGAACATTTAAAAGTTGGTGGAATTGTTAGAGTAAGAGATATTTCTGTTTCTAATATAACTTTGTTAGATGCTCAAACTAATGTTATTGCAACTGTTGCCGGGAAACGTGGTGTAACAGATGCTGCTGCCACAGCCGCTCCAACAGGAAAGAAAAAATAATCAAAAAGCGTAGTTTGTGAAGTATTTAGTAGTTGGCCTTGGTAATATAGGAGAAGAATACGAAAATACACGCCATAACATAGGTTTTATAGTATTGGATGCTTTATCTAAAGCATCCAATATTTTTTTTAAGACAGATCGGTTGGGTGCAGTTTGTGAGTATAAATTCAAGGGAAGGACTTTTATTCTGTTAAAGCCTTCTACCTATATGAATTTAAGTGGAAAGGCTGTTAATTATTGGATGCAAAAAGAAAAAATAAACTTGTCAAATGTTTTAGTAATTACCGATGATATTTCACTACCTATGGGTAGCATTAGGCTAAGAGGCAAGGGTAGCGATGGTGGTCATAATGGGTTGAAAAATATTAATGAAGTGCTTTTGACAAATGAATATGCCCGTTTAAGATTTGGTGTAGGAAATGATTTTCCTAAAGGCCGTCAAGTAGAATATGTTCTGGGTAATTGGAGTTCCGAGGATAAGGAAATACTGGAAAAGAAAATTCCTCTATCTATTGAATTGATTCAAAGTTTCGGGACAGTTGGTATAGAAAGAACAATGAATTTATTTAATAATAAATAATATTTAAGTTAAATGATATAAGTCATCTTAACAATAGAAATATTCCGTTTTTAATAATCTCAACACCGTCATTGTTTTTTGCAACTAAATGATAAAAATAGCTTCCTTGTGGTAGCTCCTCGTCACTTGTTGCTCTTCCGTCCCAATAGTCATTAATGCCTTTTAATTCTGCTATTTTATTTCCCCAACGATTGAATATTTCGACTTTTAATTGAGAAATGTTGTTTGTTTTTATCTGAAAATAATCATTTTTTTTATCGTTGTTTGGGGTAAATACGTCAGGGATTTCCAATTCATTGTTTTCTGTATTGCTTTGTGAGTATGCAATATTTACAATGGAAAAGAAAAAAAACAATTGAAATAAATATTTTTTGATCATTTTGATTGTTTGCTTGTGCAAATATAAAAAGAGTTTCAATCTTTTTTCTAATTGCGTTATTTCTCGCTAAAGTTCTCTTAAGAATTCTCTTCTTTGTTTTTCAAGAACGCATCCCAGCCTTGAGCCTTTAATGGTATTTGTGCGCCACCATTTGCAATTAGGTTTACTCCCGAATCTTTATTCGTAATGTGGCCGATGATGGTTAAATTGGGATTTCCTTTTACTTTTTCAAAATCACTCATTGGGATCGTAAAAAGTAATTCGTAATCTTCGCCACCACTTAGAGCAGCGACTGTCGGGTTTAAATTAAACTCAACAGCTTTTTGAACTGCGGTAGGATCAATAGGTATTTTTTCTTCGTACAGCTGACATCCAACTTCTGATTGATTGCAGAGGTGAAGTATTTCAGAAGCTAAACCATCTGATACATCAATCATAGAAGTGGGATGAACCTCTAGTGTTTTTAATAATTGTATGATGTCAGCCCTGGGCTCTGGTTTTAATTGCCTTTCCAGAATATAGTCGCATCCTTCGAGGTCTGGTTGCATGTTGGGGTTTGTTTGATATACTTCTTTTTCTCTTTCCAAAACTTGAAGTCCCAGATACGCTCCTCCCAAGTCTCCAGAAACAACCAATAAATCCTTTTCTTGTGCTGTATTTCTATAAACTGCTTTTCCTTTTTCCACTTGCCCTATTGCAGTTATGTTTATTATTAATCCGCTCTTTGAAGAGGTTGTGTCTCCTCCAACTACATCTACATTATAGTTTTTGCAAGCAAGATAAATTCCATTATATAATTCTTCAATTGCTTCAATAGGAAAGCGACTAGAAAGGGCAATCGAAACTAGGATTTGCTTCGGTTGGGCATTCATTGCATAAATGTCTGAAAGATTTACAGTAACTGCTTTGTAGCCGAGGTGTTTTAAGGGTACATATGTTAAGTCAAAATGAATTCCCTCAACCAGCATGTCAGTAGAGACAACAGTTTGAAGATTGTTATTGTCGATAATTGCTGCATCATCTCCAACACCTTTTATAGAGCTCTCATTTAAAAGCTCAATTTTTTCGGTTAGATGTTTTATCAAGCCAAATTCTCCCAATTGACTTAATTCAGTTTTGTTCATGTTTTCAAGCATTTTGCAAATTTAAGCCCAAAAAGTTGATCTAAACTATTTTTAAACGAAAAAACTTTTGGTATATGAAATTTTTAGTCAAGTTATTATCTGGTATTGATTTCCTGAACAAGTACTTTGAAAATTTGTTTTTTAATCTGGCCTTCAATTTTTAATTAAAATTAAGCTTTGGTATTCTTTAATGGTTGAAAATTATTTGTTTCAATACCTTAATTGAGGTATATTTGTCTGAATTTATGCCTTATTTAAATTCATTCTAATTAAAGATAAGGGTTTAAGTGTAATAAAATCAAACGAATAAATAAAAACGTCATGATTACAGTTTCAGATAAAGCAAAACAAAAAGCAATAAGCTTAATGCAGGAGGATGGTATTGAAAATGGGTTTATACGCGTTGGTGTTGAAAGTGGAGGATGTTCAGGTTTATCTTATAAATTAACATTTGATACAGAGACGAAACCTGAAGATCAAATTTTTGAAGATAAGGGAGTTAAAGTAGTTGTTGATAAAAAAAGTGTATTGTATTTGGCAGGTACTGAATTGGATTATTCAGGCGGATTAAATGGAAAAGGATTTGTTTTCAGTAATCCCAATGCCTCCAGAACATGTGGCTGTGGTGAAAGTTTCGCTGTTTAATCTATAAATTAGAAAACTAAAACATAAGAAAAAAAAGATGTCAGAATCCAAAGACGATATTTTACAAGAAATAACCAATAACGAATACAAATACGGGTTTGTTACGAATATAGAGTCTGATATGGCTCCTAAAGGATTAAGCGAAGATATTATTCGTTTTATTTCTGCAAAAAAAGAAGAGCCGCAATGGATGCTTGATTGGCGTCTAAAGGCATATAATTCGTGGTTGAAAATGGAGGAGCCGAAATGGGCTCATGTGCA
>CANHPJ010000193.1 GCA_947462515.1 Bacteroidota bacterium
CAGCTTAATGATGTTTTCGTTTTTTTCGTTTTTTCTAGTTTCAATTAAAGTAGCATAGATTTTTGTTTTTTGAGCAGTGTTTTCTGCTAATTTTTTATCGATTTCAGCAGCATCATTTGACCCGGGAGTTGTTTTTTTTGAAAGCTCTTTCAGCTGAAACTCTTTTTCCGAATACATTCCGTATATCTGAGTCAATGCATTTGCAGCGGCTAATCTCATCCACCATATGCTTTGGTTTTTTAACTGATCTTCCAATAGGATTAATCCTTTGTTTACGCTTTCGTCGGAACACCTTGAAAGTAATCTGGGATACAAAGAAATTACGGCATAACGATTGAATCCGTTGAGGGATTTTATTGCATCCATATAAAATTGATTTTCGCTATCGCTTCCGAATAGTGCGTATATGTTTGAAATAGATGTTTTTAGCTTGTTGCTTTCTTCCGTTTCCAATGTTTTAGCAATTTTCATTGCTTCATTTCCGTCCATATTACTTAAAGCATTCAAGGCTTCGGACATTACCAAATATGAACTGTCTTTTAAGGCCGTCCTATAAATTTCTAAGGATGATTGGTCGTTTGTAAACAGAGAAATTTGCTTAATGGCAGCAGCTCTTACTTTGGAACTTTTGTCTTTATTAATTATCGAAATAAGATCTGAAGTTATTTCTTTGGGTTGCTCCTTTTGTATGCCTTTAGATAGCTTTAAAGCCAGGATTCTTAAGTTCCAAAATGAATCCTTTAATGCTTCTTTAATAATCTGTTGCGATAATGAATCATTATTTTTAGAAATGTTTTCCACAGCCTCGAATCTATCTATATAAAGAGGTGCATTTCGATATTGAAAAGCCCATTCTTCATTTGTTTTTATTTCGTTTTTCTGGCATAAAAGCATTTTTTCAGCATCTACATTTATTAAATCAGGTTTTTGCGGAGATTCAAAAATAAATTCTTCGTTTAGTTTTGAAATGTTGATGTGATGTGTGATTTTGTTTTTTCCGCAATAAACATCTACTTGAACAGGTAATTTATAAAGCGGAGTTGTTTCCAGATCCTGATCTTGCGAAATTTTAACTATGGCTTTTTTATTCAAGGTGTCATAGTTATTCGAAATGGTTAATATGGGGTGTCCGCTGGCAAAAAACCATTGATTAAAGAACCAGTTTAAGTCTTGACCTGTTACTTTTTCGAAAGCCAGTCTTAACTGATGGATTTCTACTGTATTAAATTTATTTGATTCCAGGTAAAGTTTTAATGATTCAAAGAATGCCTGATCGCCAAGGTGTTTTCTCAGCATATGCAATATTCTGCCTCCCTTTGCGTAGGAATGGGAGTCAAACATATCTTCGATTTCTTCGTAATCAAATCGAATCATATTAACTTGTTTTTGTCTTGATTCGTTAATATAACTGTTTAATCCTTCCTGGTTTTGGAAATCAGCAGCTTCGCGACCGTATTTATGTTCAGCCCAGAGGTATTCTCCATAGGTTGCAAAGGATTCGTTTAATGGTATATTAGCCCATGATTCGCAGGTTACCAGGTCACCAAACCAATGATGAAACAATTCATGAGCAATTATATTTTCATCATTTTCATCAATCATTTCTCTATGTGTTCTTTGAATATATTCGCCAAATATAACTGCAGTTGTGTTTTCCATAGCGCCAGATACATAGTCTCTAACAGTAACTTGGTGATATTTTTCCCAAGGGTAGTCAACACCTAATTTAGAGGAGAAAAACTCAATCATTTCAGGAGTGTTACCGAAAATTTCTTTAGCATGTGATTTGTATTTTTTTTCCACATAATAGTTAACTTCAATGTTTCGCCATTTATCTTTTATTTCGGCATAATCTCCTATAGCCATCATGGTAAGGTATGGTGCATGAGGTAAATCTTGCTTCCAGTAATCGGTTTTAGTTCCATCTCCATTATCCAGTGAAAATTGCATAGAGCCGTTGGATAGAGTCTGATATTTATTATCAGCAGTGATATAAATTTCCTGAGTCATTCGTTCATTTGGGTAGTCGATAGTTGGAAACCAGGCAGAGTTAGATTGGGTTTCGCCCTGTGTCCATATTTGAATTGGTTTGAAACTATCAGTCCCAAGTGGGTTTATAAAATACAAACCTTTATCAGAGGCGATTGCTTTGCTTCCCTTAGTTTTTCTTTCATTGGGTTTTGCAGTGTATTCTATAAATACTCTGAAAGTATCGGTTCTTTCTATGGTTTTGCCAAGATCAATATCCAATATATTTCCATCATAATTATATTTTGCTTGATTTATTGGTTTTTCATCTTTATTTAAAAATTCCACTTTGGAAATGTCGAATCCTTTTGCATCAAGCTTTAGCGAGGAGCTGGGGTAAAAATAAGGTTTCAAGGTAAGTATTGCTTTTCCATAAAGATAAGCGCTGTTATAATCGAATTTCACTTCCAGTTTAGTGTGCAGCAAATCATTTAGGCGCGTTTGCGAAGATTTGTATTCAGGGTAATAATCTTCTATGGAGTTTAAAAATTCTTTATCCAATTCAACTTCTGCAGATTCAGTAATTATCTTGGGAGTTTTTTTTGACGAGGAACATCCAAAAGCAACTAAAACAGCAAGTATGTATAAAAGAATTCTTTTCATTGTTTTTTTATTTCTTTTTGCAAAAATGAACTACAGTTACTCTAAATAAAAGTGACAAGCAGATTTTTATTTATAAAGTATGAGATTAAAAAGTATTTGGCATATAATGATTCAAAATAAAGATATATAAAACAAAGTTAAGATCTATTTGAATACTCAATAAATTTAAATTAGATATTCAAAAGCATAAATTACATTATTGGTTTTTTATAATCAAGAAAAATATAAATTTGCAACATGTTAAAAGTTAAAGTAAACGACAGTACAGAGCATAACGTTGAGTTTGATGCTAAAGATAATTCTAAAGGAAAAATTAATGAATTGGATTTTTCCTTGGATTTAATTCAGTTAAAGGAAGGAAGTTTTCATCTAATAAAAGATGATAAATCCTATAATATTGAAGTTATAAAAGCCGATTATACAGAAAAATCTTTTGTAATAATGGTGAATGGCACAAGCTATAAGTTAGTTGTTAAAGATAAATTTGATTTATTACTTAAGGATCTTGGTTTTGAAAGCTTAACTACTTCAAAAGTGAATGAGATAAAAGCACCAATGCCTGGTTTGGTTTTGGATATTTTGGTAAAAGTTGGCGATGAGGTTAAAAAAGGGGATCCTCTAATGATATTAGAGGCCATGAAAATGGAAAACATATTGAAGTCCGCCTCCGATGGTGTGGTTAAAAAAATTAACGTAGAGAAAAAACAAGCAGTAGAAAAAGGGCAGGTATTAATTAATTTTTAGTTTTTTTTCAGATACCTTTTTAGTTTTAAAAGCTCTGAAAATTTCACTTTGCTTTTTCCGATAAGACTGAAAAAAGTATTTTCCAAGATTAAACAATTCATTTCCTTCCATTTTTTTATTCTGACGAATTGGTTAAGTTGAGTTAAAATATTTGTATACAATCAAATATTTTTAACTTTACTTTTTAGAAAATAACCAAGAAAAACAGATGAAATACGAAAAGATAAATCCGACACTTTTTATTGAAAACAGACAGCGATTGGCCGCCAAATTAAAGTCGGGCTCAATGGCTGTTTTCAACTCAAACGATATAATGCCAGCCAATGCAGATGGCACTATGCCATTCAGACAAAACAACGATTTGTTTTATCTTTCAGGAGTAGACCAAGAGGAAAGTGTTTTGGTGATTTTCCCGGAATCAAAAAATCCTGATCACAAAGAAATTTTATTTTTAAAAGAGACCAATTCAGAGATTGCAATTTGGGAAGGCGCCAAACTCAATAAAAAGGAAGCCTTTGAGGTTTCAGGGATCAAGAAAGTATATTGGTTACATGAATTTAATACGGTATTTAATACCTTAATGAATGAGTGTAATAAAGTTTATCTTAATACGAATGAGCATAATAGAGCGGTTGTTGAAGTTGAAACTAGGGATGCCCGATTCATTAAATGGTGCAAAAATCACTATCCTATTCATGATTATGAGCGAATTGCTCCATTAATGCATGATTTAAGAGCTATTAAATCTGCCACCGAAATTGAATTATTACAACGTGCATGCAATATCACTGAAAAAGGGTTTAGGAGACTTTTAGGTTTTATAAAACCGGGAGTTATGGAATTTGAAATTGAAGCTGAACTAGCCCATGAGTTTTTAAGGAATCGTTCACAAGGCTTTGCCTATACTCCAATCATTGCTTCAGGGTTTAATGCTTGCGTTTTGCATTATATTGAAAACAACGGTGAATGCAAAAGCGGGGAGGTAATTTTGCTTGATGTTGGGGCTGAGTATGCCAATTATAATTCTGATTTAACTCGTTGTGTGCCTGTTAGCGGTAAGTTTACACCTAGGCAGAAAGATGTTTATAATGCTGTGTTAAGAGTAATGAAAGCCGCGATAAAAATGCTGGTAGTTGGAAATGTCCTTGACGATTATCATAGAGAAGTCGGTTTGATAATGGAAAAAGAATTGATCGGTTTAGGTCTTCTTGATGCCAAGGAAGTGGCCAATCAAGACCCTGAAAAACCATTATACAAG
>CANHPJ010000194.1 GCA_947462515.1 Bacteroidota bacterium
GGGGTATTGTTTTTAAATTTTTATCATCAAACTTCAAATCGCGTATATCGAAGGGAATGCAAAGGGCGATGAATAATAGGTAATGAATAGCTGAATATATCCATGACTTAATGTTTATATCTCCATTAATAATTAGCGGTAAAATGCCTGTGGCAATAACCCAAATTAAGGCTATCCAATGCATTTTTAACATCGGCAGGTCTCTAAGATTTCTATTGTTTATTTTGACAACGTATAGGATGCTTATTAAAAAAGAAAAAACAATGAGGTATTTCGATGGCTCAAAAGCATTTAGTTTATAGAAAAACAAATAGCAGGCTATGATGCTATTTAAAAGGCACAGTGCAGTTAATAAAAGCTGGTTTTCCCTTATCCATATCAAATGTTCAGAATAAGCCTTGTTTAGCTGCTTTGCCCTTAATAGACGCTGAAAATTATATATCCCCATGGTAGCGCAAAAAACGAATAGACCATAAATCTCCTTATGGTCAAGATTTATGGCATTACTCATTCCTATAGCAAGCATTCCTGCTGAGGCACTCACCAGAATATTGGTGTAGTTTGTGAAAACGAGTATTTTTTTTACAATTTCAAGGGCTTTCATGGTTCATTAAATATAAGGATAAATTGCCTTTTTTGAAAAATAATAGTTTGGTGAGAGCGTGCCTAATTTGATTTAGTACTTAAAATTTTATTTCCCAATAGGGGATTTTTTTACTTTTTTGTTGAAAATCTTCTACGTTTTAAGAATCTTTTTTAGTGTTTTATTCAAAATAGAGCTGTGATATTTCAGAAGTTTTTTTTATTAGGGGTATGGTGTTTTGTTTTTTTATGTTTCTGAATTATAGTGTTTTAAATATATAAATATTGCTATTTGTTTTATTTAAACCAATTTGAAAGAAGATTTTTCATGTTATTTCAATTATTTATTTGTTTTTGATTTTTTGGTAAGATTAATGTCTTGTGTTTTTTCTCAAGTTGAGGCATTTGCACTTCTCTGAAGTAAAATCCTTTTTACTAGTCTAAAACCGAACATAATCTTTATAACAACGTACAAAATGCTTAATACCGATATTACCAGAATATTTGTAAGAAGCAGATTTACTTTAACCATATGAAAACTGCAAAAACTACCGGAGTATACATTGCCGGAATAGGTCAATTAAAAGTAGAGAAAGAATCTTCACTGAGCATCAGAGAAATGGGTGCTAAAGTAATTCGTGAAGCATTAAATGATGCTGGTATCGAACAAGTAGACGCGATTTTTTTGGGGAACATGCTATCCGGTATGATTTCTTCCCAACAGCAACTCGGTTCTTTGGTGGCTTCTGCTTCCGGTTTAGGTGGCACAGAGGCAGTTACCCTCGAGGCAGCTTGCGGCTCAGGTGGCGCAGCTCTTAGAGCCGGTTTTATGGCTGTGATGAGTGGAATGTGCGATACCGTGGTTGTTTGTGGCTTAGAAAAAATGTCTTGTGATGATAAGGATTTCATAACAAAATCTATTGCAACAGCTTCAGATTGGGAAAAGGAGGGCAGTAAGGGAGAGACCTTTGTTACTCTTAATTCCTATCTAATGCAAAATTATGTGGAGCATTATAAAATATCGCCTGATGCTTTTGGTATGTTTGGCGTAAATGCTCATAAAAATGCCTTTACCAATTCAAATGCCCTTTTTAAAAAAGAAATAACTATACAAGATTATATCAGCTCTAAATTTATTGCAGGTCCTTTGAGATTATATGACGCCTCGCCGATTTGCGATGGCGCAGCGGCAATAGTACTTTCTAACAAACCACTTGTTAATACTTCTAAAAATTTACCACAAATTAAAATTACTGCCTCTAGCGCAGCCACTGAAGCTGTAGGCATAAACGACAGGGCATACCCACTAATGGCAGAGGGTATTAGTAAATCGGGGATTAAGGCTTTTAAAATGGCAAATATTTCCGCATCTGACGTTGATTTCTTCGAGTTACACGATGCGTATTCAATTATTGCCACACTATCCCTGGAAGCTATGGGCTTTGCAAAACCAGGCCAAGGATGGAAACTTGCTCATGAAGGAGAAATTCTCCTGAATGGTCGTCTGCCAATATCCACATTTGGTGGTTTAAAAGCCCGCGGACATGCTATTGGCGCCTCAGGAGTTTATCAGGCGGTAGAGGCATATCTGCAATTAACTAATCAAGCCGGTGAAAATCAAATTAAAAATGATGCCCGCATAGGGCTTATTCAAAGCATAGGTGGCACCGCTTCAACTATTATTACCCATGTTCTGGTCAGAGAATAGTTATTTCATTTTTAATCATCTCAATTTAGAATTTACTTACTGAAACAATTGCAGAAGGGAGTAGGATAGTATTTTCGGATTTAATCTTTTTCCGACAGATTTAATTAATCTTAACCGAGAAATTCAATATTATATAAAACTTAGATTGTTTAAATTAAATTTATATTAATCAGGATATAAGTTCAACTTAACTTAAACAAAATTGGAGGGAAAATGACATCCATAATACTCTAAAATAATTATTCGTAACTCAAATATCCAAATTTACGTCCCTTATTTCCTGACTTTTTAGAATTGTTTCTCGATGAGTTTTTGTTTTTATAAGAGTTTTTTGTACCATCAGATTCTTTAGTAGAGTCTTCTTCCTTTTTTTCTGATTTATTGACAATAATTTTTCTTCCATCAATTTCAGCTCCATTTAATTCTTTAATGGCATGCTTGGCTTGATCTAAATCAGGCATTTCAACAAATCCAAATCCTTTGTTCTGGCGAGTTATCTTATCCATGATTATTCTTGCCGATTTAACCTCACCATATTTTTCAAATATTGCACGCAATTGTTGTTCTTTTAATTTAAATGGAAGACTGCCGATAAAAATGTCCATAATTATATTTTTTTTAAATTCATGATTCGTAGATGAAAATTAAGATATTGACTTAATTTTTCATTCTTCTAATTTAATTTTTTTTAATCACTCTGTAAAATAATTTGAAACTAATTTCAGATAAGTTAAGGCATAATTATTTTTATACGGTTTTAAATTTCAGTTCGCCTATCTTATTAAGGTGTTTTTAAAATAATAAAACATTTTGTCAAGTATTAAGCCCATAGAATAATTATTAATGTTTTTTATGATCAGGTATTTCATTTATGTGAATCATTGAGTGGTGATTAAAACTGTTTTTTACCAAAAACAACTTTAGTTTTTTAGTCATAAAATGATATCTTATTGGATGATTTGAGTATTTCACACCGATTTTTGCAAAATAAAAAATGATTAAATTCCTCACAAAACAATTGTAAAATGCAATTTTAAGGGTGCTTTTGAAAATTTTAATTTTTGAAATATTAGTAAACACATTGAATAAAGCATTTATAAAGAACTGTTTTTTTATTTTAGAAAATTTAAAGGTTAATTAAATAATACTGGTTTAGATTCATTTATATTTTGTTTTTGAACAGTTATTAACATAAACTGGTATAAAATTATGCAGCAGTTTTAAGCCTAAACTTACTTCTGTTTAGGCTTTTCCAATGATTAAATATACCTATTTCATCCCCTTCTATTGTTTCAAAATAGTTGGGATTATTTATGTCGATGTATATCTCTTCTTCGGGTGTAAATCTATGTTTTAATATAAATTCATCACGGCTAATTATGGGGTTGTAATAGATATGCTCAATATTATCTTTGATATTGATTTCCTCTGCCAAATCAATATCCAGGGTGCAAAGGGTCAATGCCTCAACAGGTATGTTATTAAAGCACTTTACATAGTAGTTTTCTTTTACATGACTATTTTCCTTTAGCCCACAAAAATCAATAAACCATTCTTTATTAACCATTTCAGTATCAATTCTCCAGATATCATAGTAGTGATTAACAAAAAAACGGGTCTCATCACGTTCATTAAGTAAATGACTTATATAGGGGTCAAAATAACTTGATCCGTATTGGTATAAATCCAGGCAATACCAATACCAGTCTTCACTAAATCGATGGGTGTTGTGTGCATATACAGGGTATTTTTCTGCCTTGTAATACCATTTTTTTTCAGCTACAAGTCCGTTTTTTTTAATTCCTTCCCGTGTGTGTTTCCCGGTTAAGTGATATACATATTTTTCAACTTTGGTTTCTTCTTTTAGGCTGAGCCTTTTAAAGATCTCTAAGCTTCGGTTTAACATAATTGTTTAGGTTTAACGTTATATTTAATTAAAATTGGAGTTTATTTAATCTTTTAAATCTTTCAAATTCTTCTTATACCAGTTAGTTTAAAGCCTCGGTAAGGGTTAATATATCAGTTTTAAAAATTCTTTTTATTTTTTAAAAAGTTGTTCCATACTTAATTCAAACTGTTCGGCTCTATTCCATATCAGGTAATTTACACGCATGTTCAAAACTTGCAGTTTGTCAATTTTATAATGCTTGTCGATGTGTTTTTTAAGCTTCACAATCATTTTTTTCTACTTGGCTTTCATATGTCAAATGATCTAGGCAGCTTTACAAAGGGCTATTTTTCTAAATTTTGTAATGGCGCGGTGTTTTAAAACCCTGGTATATTCAATGTTTATGTTAAGTTTTTCCGCTATTTCTTCGTACTTATTGTTTTCCAGATAAAGCA
>CANHPJ010000195.1 GCA_947462515.1 Bacteroidota bacterium
GGGTTTTTGTATCAATAAAACAAATTCCCTGATCGGTTCCTATCATCAGCTTATTATCGTCTGATTCTATTATGGCATTGACGAAAGAACTTGACAATCCGTCTTTGGAAGAAATTAAGGTAATCTGCTCTATTTCAATTATGGTGTCTGAAGTAATAAAATCTTTAGCATTGGGAACATACCTTAAAATCCCTTGGCCATTGGTACCAAACCAAAAAGTTCCACTTTTATCCTGATAAATGCAGTTTATGGTTTTGAATATCTCTTCAGTTTTAGATGGTATTATTTCCTTGAATACCTTTTGCTTTGATAGATATACGGAAATACCTCCTGCCCAATGTCCAAACCAGATATTTCCATTATTATCGGTTAAACTGGATACTATCCTGTTCTCAGACAAGCCATTCTTTTTATCATAGTTCTCAAAAGAAATACCATTATATTTAGAAACTCCCGCCAATGTTCCTATCCATATACTTCCCGACTTGTCCTGTGTTAGGGTTTGAATTCCGGATTGTGGCAATCCTTCTTCAATACCAAAATGATTCAAGTTTAATGTCTGTGAATATCCGCTAAAGACAAAACTCCATAAACCGAAAAATAAAACAATATGTTTTTTCATAATAATAATTTCTTTTTTAAGCTTCAAAACTTAAGTACACCAAATTTATTTCTATAACTTTTTTTGTCGCAATGCCCTCTTCCTATCTTTATCTATCTCTTCCATAGCATCAAGCAAACTAGTCAATGGGTTTTTGGTATTATATTTAGTTTCGTAGTTATCATTTTTTTCTTTTACTTTTTCAAGATAACTAACATGGTATTGATTGTGAGTTTGCATCATACTCTCTAATCCAATTAATTCCTCCGTTGTTTTTTTAATTAAAATAATTTCTTTTGATAATGCCTCCGAAGGAGATCCAGCACTAATTTTTGGAACAACAACAACTGGCTTAGCATTGGCAATTTTAGCAAGAGAATCGGCAGTTTTAGCTTTTTGCTTATTTCTTTCCTGCTCTTGAATTTTTTTAAATTGCCCTTCCATATCTTTTGCCATCTGTCTTTTTCTAACTATCTCCTCTGCAATCAACTTATCATTCTCTTCTTTTTCTTTTCGTGCCTTTTCAATCTTTTCCTTTTCAATTTTTTCTTTTTCAATGCGCTCTTTTTCCTTTTTCTCTTTCTCCTCTTGTTCCTTTTTTTGATTTATTTGCGCAGTCGTAAGAGGAAGTGGTTTAGCTGCTACTACCGGCTTAGCGGGAGTCGAAGTGGCTGGTGGCCCATTTTTTAATTTATTCTCTACCGATACCTGAGTTACCAAATCATTAAACTCTTTTTCGAGCAGCTTTGCCTTGGCAGGGTTATTTGCAAGTTCTTTTTTCTGTTCTAATTTTTCTATTAATTTTTGTCGCTGATCGGCTGTTAAACTGGCAAGCTCTCTTTTAATGGCGGCACTATATAAGGAATCAAAGTCAAATTCTCTTTTGTTTTGATCGTAAAAAACCTTCACTATTGGTTTTCCTAATATTTCGGGGCCGTAATTTTTGGATACGCTCTTTCCTAATATTAAAGTATAAGGGTATTGAAAATAAGGTTCTTTGTTATTTACTACCTTGGTATTTACGCTGATTTTTTTTGTGATATAACCTTCCTTTGAAAAAGTAATGGTAAATTCTCTGTTTAGATTTAATACTAAGGTAAATTTTCCATTTCTGCTGGTACTCAACTTCTCAACCAATGATCCTGCCGGATCTCTGGTAACAACAACTAAAACATCTGAAATCTTTTCACCTTTTTCATCCTGAACAATACCAAGGGTCTCCAGAACTTTATCTTCTTTTTGAGCAAAAGAAGACATCCCAAAAAACAGAAGAATAATGAAAAATAAACTTATCCGAGAAAGGAACTTCATAAAACCTTTTAAATCCATTGAACTGAAAAAACTCATTTCCCTACACAAATTTTAACTTACAAAAATAGACGATTTTTTTGTTTAATAATGACAAAAAACAAGATTTATTGGTTTATAAAGATTAAAAAAAGATTATTATTTGATAACTAAAATACTTAAAATCAATTTTAAAACAATCTTGGCCACTTGTATATCAATACAGATGTGCTTTTTAACAAAAAATATAATTTTATAAAATTATTTTAAGCGATTAAATACTAAGCGGATTCAACCACAATTATTCTTAAAAGTCGGAATTTATATTTGATTAAATTAACCATCAACAAACCTAAAATGTTTTAAATTAGCACCTCATTAATTTATCAGCATGATTTATAGAATAATAACGGTTATTATTATTATTTTGCTTTTAGAATTATATTTTTATAATTCTGTAACTACCTTATTAAAAAACAGCACCGAGGGCAAGAAAAAAAAAGTTAAATGGATTTATTTGTCCTTTACCATTTTACTTTTTGCATACATCATTTTTGCTATCATAATTCCTTTCAAAGACTGGCCAAAAGTAATAAGGATATACCTTAGTTCATTCATTTTTATTGTTACAATTTCCAAACTAATAGGTTGCATTTTTCTTTTATTCGATGATCTATTTCGGCTATTCAAATTAGTAAAATCAAGCCTTAAGGGAATTTTAAAACTTCAAGTTAAATCCGGTGATGATCAGTATGAAAAAATAAGCCGACAAAAATTCTTCAGTATTGCCGGGCTTATAGTTTCTTCATTCACTTTTGCTCCCTTGCTTTATGGTATGATAAAAGGAGCATTTAACTATCGGGTAAAAACTGAAAAAATATATTTCCCAAACCTTCCCAAGTCCTTTAAGGGATTAAAAATTCTTCAAATATCAGACATACATACCGGCAGTTTTGTAAGCGATACCCCTTTAAAAAATGCTGTTGAAATAATAGCAGCACAAAAAGCCGACATCATTTTTTTTACTGGCGATTTAGTCAATGACAAAACCGAAGAGGCCTATCCATTTATGGAGGTTTTATCGCAAATAAAAGCTCCAATGGGAGTATATTCTATTCTGGGAAATCACGATTATGGCGATTATCCACGATGGGACAGTAAAGAAGAAAAAATAGAGAATTTTAATCAAATGCTCCAAACGCATAAAAAACTGGGATGGAAATTACTAAGAAATGAGCATGTTGTATTAGAAAGAGGCAATGAAAAAATAGCTTTGATAGGAGTTGAGAATTGGGGTGGCAAACTGGGTTTCCCAAAATACGGTAACATTGACAAAGCTATTGCCGGCACCGAGGATTATATCTTCAAAATATTAATGTCGCACGACCCTACCCACTGGGATATGAAGATTAAAGAATATTATCCTGATATTGATATCACCTTTTCAGGACATACACATGGAATGCAGTTTGGAGTTGAAATACCAGGCTTTAGATGGAGTCCATCGCAGTATATATTTAAACAATGGGCGGGTTTATACAAGCATAATAGTCAGTATTTGTATGTAAACAGGGGCCTAGGCTTTTTGGGCTATGCCGGCCGTGTTGGCATTTCACCAGAAATTACGCTCATTGAACTAACTTAAAAAATAAAAAATGTCAAGTAAATTACGTATCGTGTTTATGGGAACTCCCGATTTTGCGGTTCCTGCCCTGGATATTTTAGTTAAAAATTCATACAACATTGTTGGGGTTATCACCATGCCTGACAAACCAGCCGGCAGAGGATATCAACTGCAGCCCTCACCAATTAAAAAATATGCCTTAACCCATAATTTAAACCTTTTGCAGCCCGAAAAGCTTAAAGAAGAAAGTTTTTTAGAAGCACTCTATGCTCTCAAGGCCGATTTACAAATCGTTGTCGCCTTTAGAATGTTGCCCGAAGTAGTTTGGAACATGCCCAAAATGGGAACATTTAATTTACACTCTTCACTCCTACCTCATTATCGAGGTGCTGCTCCTATTAACAGGGCTATTATGAATGGCGAAAAGATAAGTGGTGTGAGCACTTTTTTTCTTCAACACGCTATAGATACCGGTAAAATCATCTTTCAGGAAAGTGTTGATATTGCAGAAGATGAAACCGCCGGTGAACTGCATGATACCTTGATGATATTAGGTTCAAAATTGGTTCTTAAAACCGTTAAGGCAATAGAAGAGCAAAATTTCACAGAAATAGAGCAGGAAAAATTTATTAAAGACGGGACTGTTTTAAACGAAGCACCCAAAATATTTAAAGAAGACTGTAGGATCAATTGGAATTACGCGGCTGAACAGATTTTCAACCTCATTAGAGGCCTCAGCCCCTACCCGGCAGCATTTACAGAGTTAATGGATTTAAAGGGAAACAAAACTTTACTGAAACTTTTTAAAGCTTCCAAAATTATTGAAACTCACCATTTAAATATTGGTGATATTGAATGCGATCAAAAATCCTACTTAAAAGTTGCCGTAAAGGATGGTTTTGTTCTTTTACACGAAGTTCAATTAGCAGGGAAAAGCAGGATGAATGTAGAAAATTTCTTAAGAGGCAACAAAATTGAAAAAGGTTTTAAAATGATTTGAAAATTAAAACCTTGAGATATTAAAACAAACAGAGGCTGTCTAAAAATTTTAGACAGCCTCTGTTGTTATTGAAA
>CANHPJ010000196.1 GCA_947462515.1 Bacteroidota bacterium
GGTATTTCCAAAGGAACACTTTAATTTAGGTGACTATGTTGATGTAACAATAACAGACTGCACAACAGCTACGCTTATGGGGCATGTAGTTAAGCAGTAAGTATTTACTACATATGGACTAATAATAGACAGAAATAAATTAGAAGCTTTAAATGACTATTCAACAGATAAAACAACGATTTGGAATAATTGGAGATTCACCTTTCTTGAATAGAGCAATTGATATAGCAATGCAAGTGGCTCCAACCGACTTAAGTGTGCTTATTACAGGGGAAAGCGGCACAGGAAAAGAAATTATGCCGCAGATCATTCACCAATTGAGCTCAAGAAAGCATGGGCAATATATTGCTGTTAACTGTGGAGCAATTCCAGAGGGAACCATAGATTCAGAACTTTTCGGACATGAAAAAGGTTCTTTCACGGGAGCACATGAATCAAGGAAGGGTTATTTTGAAGTAGCAAACGGAGGCACTATTTTTTTAGATGAAGTTGCGGAGCTTCCATTGCAAACCCAGGTAAGATTATTAAGAGTTTTGGAGACAGGTGAATACATAAAAGTTGGTTCTTCAAAGGTGCATAAAACAAACGTGAGGATTTCGGCAGCAACGAATGTAAACATACCAGAGGCAATAAAAAAAGGAAAATTCAGGGAGGATTTATATTACAGATTGAACACTGTGCCAATTCAAATGCCTGCGCTAAGGGAAAGAGAAGATGACATTAATTTACTTTTCAGGAAATTCGCAAGCGATTTTTCCGAAAAATATAAGATGCCTTCAATAAAACTAAATGAAAAAACACAAGAGATTTTAAAAAAATATTTTTGGCCTGGAAACATAAGGCAATTGAAAAATGTTACTGAACAAATTTCTATTATTGAAAACAGCAGAGATATCGAGCCTGAAACATTAATGAAATATCTACCTCAGGACAACAAATCGACATTTCCGGTCCTTTTGAAAACTGAAGAGCAGAGCGGCGATTTTTCTGAAAGGGAAATCCTTTATAAAGTTCTATTTGATATGAGAAAGGATATCACCGACCTAAAACAGCTCGTATTTAATATAATTCAGAATGGTGAAAGTAACTCAACGGAGCATGAAAGTTCAACTAGTTTAATAAAAAAGATATATAACGAGGTTCCCTCCTATTACAAACCAGAGCCATCTATTCAAATTCACACAAATGAATTATCTGAAAGAGCAGACGAAAATGAAGAACACGAAATTTTAGAAGAATCTTTATCTTTGGCAGGAACGGAAATGGAGCTAATAAAAAAGGCATTGGAAAAACATAAAGGAAAAAGAAAATATGCAGCGAAAGAATTAGGTATTTCTGAGAGAACCCTTTACCGAAAAATAAAAGAATATGATTTTAAATAGATAGCAGAAAAAACAATTAAACACATACGATTCCATTTTTCACAATCATAACAAGGTAAAGAGTTTGAATATAATTAAATCTATAAAAAGCCTTAAACAAAATATCGGATTATTAATATTAATCATGGTATTTACAAGTTCTTGCAAACTAAATTATTCTTTTACAGGGGCGTCTATTTCACCAGATATTAGAACTATTACGATATTATATTTCCCGAACAAGGCAGCGCTAGCGCAACCAACATTAAGTCAATCGTTCACAGAGTCCTTGAGAGATATTTTTATTAATCAAACCAGCTTAACCCTTTCTACCCGTGAAGGTGACTTACAAATTGGAGGCGAAATTACCGGATATAATACAAGCATTATTGGTGTATCAGGAGGATCAACCTCACAAGCGACAAAAAACAGACTAACTATAAGCGTAAATGTAAAGTTTATCAACAATAAAGATGAAAAACAAAACTATGAAACATCTTTTAGCCGATTTGCTGATTATGATGCAAATCAAAATTTCGCATCAGTAGAAAATGATCTGATAGAACAAATTAACAATCAATTAGTACAGGATATTTTTAACAAGTCCGTTGCAAATTGGTAATAGAAAATTTAAAGTCAATTCACTGAGTATTAGAATCAAAAATAAATAGATCAAAAATTGAATAAAGAACAATTCATAAAATTTATGGAAAGCCCCTCGAAACTCAACGAGGAGACCCTTCCTTTCATTGTTGAAATTGTAAAAGCCTTTCCTTTTTTCCAAACCTCGCAAGTGCTTTATGCAAAAAATCTAAACAATATAAAAAGTATACACTATCAAAATCAATTAAAAAAAACAGCAGCATATTCTGCAGACCGAAAGGTTATATATCATTTATTAATACAAGAAGAACTTACTGCCAAAATAAATAAGTTTGAAGATGAACTTACCAATGCCAATAAAGAAAACACAAAAATTCCCGCAGACATTTTCATCGAAGAAAAAGAGAACATTGAATTACCAGCAGGTAATTTAGAAGAAGTTCTCATAGAGAATGAGTTAAACAAACCAGAAGCAATCGCCCCTAATCTGGAAACAAAAACAGAACCGTTCATTGAGCCAGAATTAGAAGAAGAACAAAAAGAAGAAAAAGTAGAAAACACAAATCAGAATGATTCTTGGGGAAAAATCCAAAAAGACATCGAATCATTCATAAATAAATATGGCAAGGGCGAAGATGAAAATAAAAATATTAAACCGGATGATAAAAAGGAGGATTCAATAGATGATACATTTATTAAATCGATAATTGACCAAAGTCTTGATCAAAACCAAGAGGAAAAAATAATTCCAGAAGACAATATAAAATCAGAAACATTAAATCAGGATATTACCGATAAACAAGAAACTCTTTCCGAAGCTTATCAAGCAGAAAAAGCGGAGACTGATAAATCAGAGATTTCAGATATTGAAAAAGAAATTTTAACTGAAGCGGTTTATGCCTCAATTGAAATGGATATTTTAAACAATATGTCAACAGATGACTCCAAAAATAAAAACCAGGAGGCAGAAGAAAACAGTTTTGAATCAGAACTGTCTGAAGAAAACAATAACAAAAAAATTGAGGAAGAAAAAGACAAGCTTACGACTGCGAATTATGATATTAAAGAAAATCATTCATTTTCAGATTGGCTAAAAATTATTTCTAAAAAGGAAAAGACTAAAAACGAACCATCAGCTGATAGAGTAGCCGATTTAACTTCTTCAACCAAAATTACGGAACCACAAATTAAACCGGTTATTGAATCAAAGATTGTCGATAAATCGAATAATGACGAATCAAAAAAAAATAAGACCAATCGCAAAAGCAGCAGGGATATAATAGAGAATTTCATTAAGGAAGACCCTAAAATCTCAAAACCAAAAAAAACAGACTTTTTTTCGCCAGTGAATATGGCAAGAATAAGTGTAGTTGAGGACTCCAGCTTTGTTACAGAAACATTAGCAAAAATATATGAGAAACAAGGCAATTACGGGAAAGCAATAAACGCTTATGAAAATTTAATTTTGAAATATCCAGAAAAAAACGTTTACTTTGCAGGCCGAATAGAGGCAATAAAAAATTTAAAAGATTTTAAGTAACTAATTATGAGCGCATTAATATCAATATTAATCATCCTTGTTTGTGTTTTATTAATTTTAGTTGTATTGGTTCAAAACCCAAAAGGAGGAGGTTTATCATCAAATTTATCTTCATCGAATCAATATATGGGGGTTAAAAAAACGGCAGACTTTTTGGAAAAATCAACATGGACTTTGGTTGTTAGTTTGATCTTATTATGTCTTTTATATTCTAAGGCATATAAATCTCAAAACACGATAAGCGCTCCTGAATCAGCGATACAGCAACAAATTGACGAAGAGCCTGCACCAAGTGCACCGTCACCTGCTGCTGCTCCAGCAAACCCTGCTCCCGAGTCAGCTCCTGCTCAATAAAAAAAAGAATCTCATTTATTGCATATATGCTAAAGTGGTCGAAAAAAACTCGACCACTTTTTTTTATTTATTTAAAGTAATTCTACCTTTTTGATATCCGAGATAATTATATCATTATGTGTTAAGAAAACGAAAATGGATAGAGCTCAAAGTCAACATTAAGATAGTTAAACAGCAGGACATTGAGGGGCAAGAATTGATGATTAAAAATCGATCAACAATTCGGATTCATACTCTGATAGCATCAGTAAGCCAGAAACAACTCATTTTATTGAAAGACAAATGGCAGTTTATATAAATTAACTAGAGAAAATTTTCAATATGGTTTAAAATCAAATTGGTTGCACCTGTATTATTCTTAACATATTTTTTTGAGATAAGGGATGTGTTTTCCATAAAAGCTTGGTCGGATTTAATTTTATCAAAAACCAGAATTAGATCCGCTAAATTAGTAATAGAAAAAGCAGCCTTTAAGTTTATCAGATCATTTGCCTCTTGAAACATGCTATATTTAGGACCAAAGACTACAGGCATTCCAAAAACTGCGGCCTCGAGTGTATTGTGAATTCCTGAGCCAAAACCACCTCCAATATATGCGACATTACCATATTTATAAAGTGAAGATAATAAACCGACATTATCGATAATTAGCACCTTATATTGACTTATATTCTCATTAATACCATCAGTGAACC
>CANHPJ010000197.1 GCA_947462515.1 Bacteroidota bacterium
CGACAATTAAAATTGCTTTTTTAGTTTCCATGTAGCATGAGTTTGTTCAAAAGTGAAAATAAATCGTCTTCTTTCCAAGGTTTTTGAATCACCTTTATTACCATTTGCTTGTTTACCAGCTCTGTCGACAACTCTGAAGTAATCTGTCCTGTCAACATCACTATATTAATCGACGGAAATTTAATTTTGAGCCTATGCGCAAACTCATCGCCTTTCATTCCAGGCATGCTATAGTCAGATATAACCAATAATATCTTAATTTCTGTTTGCGTTAAACTATCAATTACTTCCAAAGCTTCTTCTGCGCTCTCTGCAAATTCCAATAAAAATTTATCTTTGTATTTGTTTTCTAATTGCATTCTAATTGAATCCAAAATTATTTTTTCATCATCAACGGATACGATTGCTATATCACTCATAAATTATTATTTACCGGTATGCTAATATAAAAAACTGTTTCTTGTTCACTGCTTGTACACCTTATATTACCATTATGCTTTTCTATGATATTTTTGATGATATTCAGCCCCAACCCTGTCCCCTCACCTCTTTTTTTAGTGGTGTAAAATGCTTCAAATATGTTTGGTAATATGTCGGCAGGTATCATAGGGCCATTATTTGAAATTGCGATGACATTAAATTCCGAGTTACATTGGCATGAAATTTTTAAGGTACATTTATTATCACTGGCCTGCAAGGCGTTATTAATAATATTGGTCCATACCTGAGCCAACTCTTCCGGATTTCCATTTAAAACAAAATCATCTTTAATTTCATTGATTACCTTAGCTCCATATTTTATCTTATTCCATAAAATGGTAATCACTGATTCGATATTTTCTCGAAGATTAAAGTTGATTATTTCGTCATTAGGATTCCCATGCGAAAAAGTACTTAACGATCTTAATACCTTGGTAGCTTTATCAACTGCAACATTTATGGTATTTGATGAGGAGATGATTTTTATGAAATAAATTGCCAATGTGAATATTTCGTAACTTTTGCCATGTTCAAGATAAAAATTTAAATTAAAATCAAGCTCCCTGTATCCCAATTCAAATATTTTACGCGCATAAAAATTGGCATTTTTTTGGGTTTCGTTATTAATAAGCAATTGTTTCTCTATCAATTGAGTTATAACTCTTTCTTCTCTGGTGCTTAAAACCTTACTTGGCTTTTTGTAAAATGAAAACAATTCGAACCCAAATTTTATAATATCAGCCTCATAGGTTCTAATACTGTTTAGAATATCTGAGTTTATAGTATCTATAATATTATCATTTGATGCTTTTATTGCTCCAAGAGGGGTATTAATTTCATGGGCAATACCTGCAATCAGAAGACCAAGGGTTGCTAATTTTTCCTGTTTTATCAGGTCATTTTGAGCATTTATAAGTTTTGATAGGGTTTCCTCTAAAGAAATTGATTTCTCCTCTAAAACTGCTTTTGACAATTTAAGCTGTTCTGCTTCATATGCAAGCATAATTGCATCCGATATGGATCTTGCAAATGCTATATCACGTTCAGAAAATTCTTTTGTTTTAAAATATTCAAAACAGATAACTCCCAGCCTTCCCTCTGATTGTATAACGGGTATATCGAGCATGGAGACTATACCTAATTTGTTTAGGTATACATCTTTAAATTCAGCCGTATCATTGTGATTACATGCATCGGTAGCAGAAATTTTTGTTTCGTTAATAATAGATTTAAAATATTTTGGGAAATCCTTTGCAAACAAAGTACCTCCTTCTATAAATTTTGAACTATCTAAAATAAATTTGGAGGTGATACTTGTGTATGCTTTATCGTCAAAAAACCAAAAACTGCTGCGATCACTCTTTAAAACCTGCATTGCTTGCTTTAAAACACTTTTTAATTTTTCATCAAAACTCAATTTATTTGACAAACCTCTTACCTCAAGCAATATCTTTTGCTGTTCAATAAATTCATCGTTCTTTTCTTTTTCCTTTTGCTGGGTAATTTTTATTTGAGTAATGTTATTAAAATAAATTCTTAAAATTTTTGAATCATCTAAATGATATGTTTTCGCTGAATAAAAACTATCCAAAAAATTAAATTCGAAAAATATATTTACTTTGTCTTTCGATAATTCCCTTTCTATTCCCAAGCTGCCAATAATTTCATCGAATGGCAGGTTTATAAGTTGCTCAAATAATAATTTTGCGGCTGTATTCGCATACAAAATGGTTTTATTTTCTAAATCGAGCTCTAGAATTGGATTTGGATTATGTTCAGGAAAAAGTGCCAGATTTTTAATCTTGCTGGTGCGCTCCTGAACACGCTGCTCTAATATATTATTGGAATTAATCAATAATTTTTTGGAGATCTCCAGTTCTTTATTTTTTTGAGTAACTATGCTATTTAATTTTTTTGCATCTTCAAGGCCTCTTGTGCTGGCCTGCTGCAAGAAAAGATATTCGGCAATATAATCGTGTTGAGGGAAATCTAATAAACTTAACTTATAGTTTAATATTGGATATTTGGTATTTATAACTGCCGTTGAAAATATGATGAGTGAGTTATTATCATGTTTTTTTAAAGAGCATTTATATCGCTGTAAATTATCCTTAGTTTGAAAAAACAAGAGCTTGTTATAATTATTTGGTTTTGAAAAAAAATCGTTGAAATCGAAAGCTCTGTCCCAAACAAAAAAATCATCAAAAGATTTTCCTACACAAAAACCGGGAATGGATTTTTTAAAATTATCACCACACTCTAAAATTCTATTATCCTTATTCAACCAAATGTAATAAGGGGAGGAAAAATTAAAAGAATCCTTAAGCATTTCAATTGAAGCATTTAGCTCCCTGCTTTTTCTTCTTAAACTCAACAATGACACTATTTGACCAGCCAAAACTTTTAAACCGGCCTGCTGTTTTTCTGTTAATTTTCTGGGACTTGTATCAATGGCGCATAAAGTACCCAGAGCATATCCTGCATCATCAACCAAAGGTACTCCAGCATAAAAAACAATGTCCGGTGAACCTTTCACCAAAGGGTTATCCATAAAACGTATGTCTTCCCTAGCATCCGGCACAATAAAAATTTCATCTGGTGTATTAATTGCATGTCCGCAAAATGAAATTTGACGACTCGTCTCTAAGGCATCTAGACCCACTTTTGATTTGAACCACTGACGATCTGAGTCAACCAAACTGATCAATGTGATAGGCACCTGACATATTTCAGATGCCAACAAAGTAATGTCATCGTATTCCTTTTCGCTGAGTGTATCTAAAATTTGATAGGACTCTAAGGCCTGAACACGTTCTTGATCATTTATTGGTAAAGTGGGTTCAATCATACCTTAAAAAATTACCAATCAATTTTAAAAACATGACAATCATTAATTTCATCTTTTACCTGAATATGGCTTATGGTGCACTCCTTATCAAATCTTTTACCCAAGCCTCTTAATAATCCTATAACCATAGATTCCATTCCAACACGTTTCGACCTGTATTCTAATTCTATGGAATTGGAAGTTTCATTTCTGGTGGTGAATTGAGGTGCAACCAACTCGGGCATGATATTATTTACCCTGTTGTGAAGCATATCTAAATTGTTTAAGAATTGAGTAAGACTATCACCTGCTAAATCCAACATGTCACCATAACCTTCTTTTGCGGTATATAATATCCAGTATTCCCCAAAGGCCTCCATAATAATCGATGCATCCTTACCAAGCACAATAGATGCATTTTTAACCATGGCATAGGTTAATGCATCGGGGTATGATTCCAACCCAATGAATCCTTCATCTTCAAACCCTGATAATTTTTTTATCTCAATCCATTTGTCTTCCCCAAAATTATTACAAACTAAATCTTGTATCGCCTTGTTTACTAATCCGTACATAATTATATTTTATTTCCTTTAGATGTTAAGTAAATGATTTTTTGAGGTGTATAATTTATAAACTCAAATATAAAATTTTTTGCCAAAAAATTCAGGTTAAAGTCGATATTATTTTACTGATTTGTGAAATATAAAATCGAATATAAAACATAAAACACCAAAGTTTCCATTATGAAAAAAACACTGATCAAATTATTCAAAGCAAATTTTAGTAAATAGGCTGCTTATAGTTGATTTAAGCTTATCAGCAATATTGAATTTATGGGATTGTATTTTTTTATGTTAAACATTATTTTCTAACTTAGGAGTTATAAAATTACAGCCAGTTAATCGCCTTGCCACTAATTAATAATGATTCCAAACATGAAATTTATTTTCTCTTGCCTGGCGTTCATTATTGTTTTTTCTATTGATTCATTTGCTCAAGACATTCATCTTTCTCAATTTTATGCCTCACCTGCCAACTTAAGTCCTTCATTAACAGGAATATTCAAAGGCGACTATCGTTTTGTGGCCAATCAACGCAGCCAGTGGAGATCCATTACCAAGCCCAATACATTCAATACCTTTGGTGCTTCATTAGATGCAAATGGAATTTGGAACAAAAAAAACATAGGCAGCGGAATTTCAATATACAATGACAAAGCAGGCGATGGAGATTTTAG
>CANHPJ010000198.1 GCA_947462515.1 Bacteroidota bacterium
ATGATAGTGCATAGCGACATGAATATGCTGAGCGTGCTGGATTACGGTGTAAATATGCTGGAGGTTAGTCATGTTATTGTATGCGGGCATTACGGCTGTGGAGGCATTTTGGCAGCCATGAGCAATAAGCAATATGGATTGATCGATAATTGGTTGAGAGATATAAAGGATGTTTATAGAACTCATCATCTAGAACTTGATGCCATAGAGGATAAGACAGAAAGAGCCAATCGTTTTGTGGAGTTAAATGTGGTGGAACAAGTTTTTGATTTGTGTAAGACCTCCATCATCCAAAATGCCTGGAGAAAAAGAAAAGGGCCAATAGTTCATGGTTGGGTTTACGATATGAACACAGGTTTTATTAAAGATTTGGAAATATCGGTACAAGATGATACCCAACTCGAGGGGGTTTTTAAATTTGAACATAGCATAATTTCAAAACGTGATGATGTAAAGTAATAATTCAGATACAAATACATTTTTAAAAGCCCGAAGATTATTCTTCGGGCTTTTTTGTGCCTTATCCTATTTAGGCATAAACATCGGTTATTGAGATTTTAAATGTTAACATGCAATTAACATTGATAATAGCTATTAAATACTATTTTTGCACCGAGTTAATAATTTTAAACTATAAAATAATATGTTAGGATTTTTAGTGCCTACCGAGAGGAAGTTTTTCCCAATGTTTGAAGCCTCTACAGCCAATCTTGTTAAGATGAGTGCTGTATTAATAGAATTAGTACACAGCGATTCACCTGAGCGCCGTAAGGCTTTAACAAAACAGATAGAAGATTTGGAGCATGAAGGAGATAAAATTACCCACGAAACATTAAATGAACTTAGCAGCACTTTTATAACTCCTTTTGATAGAGAAGACATTCATAGTTTAACCTCTGTATTGGATGATATAGCTGATTTCATTCATGGTGCCAGCAAGAGAATGGATTTATATAAGCTGGATGTGTTTACTCCAGAAATTATTAAGTTAAGTGAATTGATAGATAAATCTGTTAGTGAGGTTCATGTTGCTGTGAAGGGTTTAGGTAGTTTGAAAAACAAGAGAGAAGAGGTTAAAGGAGCCTTGGTTAAGATAAAGAACCTGGAGAAAAATGCTGATGATGTTTTTGATTTAGCCATAGCCCATTTATTTGAAAATGAAAAGGATCCAATTCGATTAATAAAATTGAAAGAGATTTTACATATTTTAGAAACAGCTACCGACAAATGCGAAGACGTAGCTGATGTTATTAAAGGAATTCTAATTAAATACGCTTAAGATTTACTTTAAAAATTTTAAATATGTTAACCCTTTTAATAGTAATCATTGTTCTTGCCTTAATTTTTGATTTAATCAATGGTTTTCACGATGCGGCAAACTCAATTGCTACAGTTGTGGCAACTAAAGTGCTTACTCCTTTTCAGGCGGTAATTTGGGCTGCATTTTTTAATATAGTTGCTTTTTGGATTTTTGACTTGAAGGTGGCTGACACAGTTGCAAAAACCGTTGATAGCGCAGGTATTAACTTACAGGTTATTTTGGCTGGTGTTTCCGCTGCTATTGTGTGGAATTTGATTACCTGGTGGTATGGAATTCCTTCCAGCTCATCGCATACGTTAATTGGAGGTTTTGCCGGTGCTGCAGTAGCCCACACCGGTGGTATTGATGTTGTAAATCAAGAGAGTATCATTAAAACGTTTTCCTTCATATTTCTTTCTCCCATAATTGGAATGTTGGTGGCATATCTCATCAGTATTATAATTATGCATCTGTCAAAAAAATCGCATCCCGCCAAATCAGATATGTGGTTTAAGCGCTTGCAGTTATTTTCTTCTGCTGCCTTCAGCATAGGTCACGGTGGAAGCGATTCTCAAAAAGTAATGGGGATTATTGCTGCTGCAATGATGGTTTTTACTGCTGCTAATCCTGAATACAAAAAAGATAAATTTTTCGAGGTTACCTATAAGTATGAGGATGACAGCACTAAAGAAGCGGTTTCATTGCCTGAAGGTGCTGTTTATGCCGAATATAAAAAAGTATATCAAAAAGAAACTAGTCATAAATTGAAAGAAAAAATCGATCATATCCCAAGCTGGATACCGGTATTATGCTATGCAGCCATTGGTTTAGGCACTATGTTTGGTGGCTGGAAAATTGTTCAAACTATGGGGGGTAAAATCACGAAGGTAACACCGCTAGAGGGTGTAGCTGCCGAAACTGCCGGAGCTATAACTTTGTATGGTGTTTCTATGGGCTTGGGTGTCCCTGTGAGTACCACGCATACCATTACAGGTTCCATTATAGGAGTTGGCATGACCAAACGACTGTCTGCTGTGCGTTGGGGTGTTACCCGTAATCTTTTGTGGGCATGGATTTTAACAATTCCTGTTTCGGCAACCTTAGCTGGGGTTTTTTACTATATCTCCTCATTATTAATAGCCAAATAAATCTTATTTCTTTTTTATTAACCAAAGAAGGTGATTTTCATCATCTTCTTTGG
This sequence comes from Bacteroidota bacterium, assembly GCA_947462515.1. Lineage (GTDB taxonomy): Bacteria > Bacteroidota > Bacteroidia > JACCXN01 > JACCXN01 > CANHPJ01. The sequence goes on from CANHPJ010000198.1 coordinate 2,502, forward strand.
TTTTTATGTCAATGGATTTTAACTTTATAACACTTATAATTTAACTTTTTCTATGGCCTATTCCTTTTTGGATTTTCTCAATTTACTTGGAGCCTTGGGCTTGTTTCTTTTCGGCATGAAAGGAATGAGTGATGGTATTCAGAAATTTGCAGGGGAAAAGCTTCGGTCTATTATTGGTGTGATGACCCGTAATCGTTTTATGGGTATCATGACCGGTCTTATTATAACGGGTATAATCCAATCTTCATCGGCAACAACGGTAATGGTTGTTGGTTTTGTAAATGCCGGATTGTTAAGTCTGGCAGAATCCATTGCTGTTATCATGGGGGCTAATATAGGAACCACGGTAACGGCTTGGCTAATTTCGTTTTTAGGTTTCTCCTTCAGTATTTCAATAATTGCCATTCCTGTAATAGGTATTGGTTTCCCGATGCTTTTTTCCAAAAAAGATAAGCTGAAATCCTTTGGTGAGTTCTTGATAGGTTTCGCCCTGCTTTTTATAGGGCTGGATTTTTTAAAAAATGCTGTTCCCGATTTTAGCGCTCAAGCAAGAGCTTTCGAGTTTGTAAAAAGTATTTCTAATCACGGAATACTATCTACCTTAATGTTTGTACTTATAGGCACTGTAGTAACTATGATAGTGCAGTCATCAAGCGCTGCTATGGCCTTAACATTGATTATGTGTAATAATGGCTGGATAGGTTTTGAAGCTGGTGCTGCCTTTGTTTTGGGAGAAAATATAGGCACTACCATTACAGCCAATTTAGCGGCATTAATGGGTAATGTTTATGCTAAAAGAGCTGCTTTAGCTCATACCTTTTTTAATGTTATTGGGGTTTTATGGATGTTGCTTCTCTTCTCGCCATTTTTAGAACTAATTAATTTAGGTATGGCATCCATTAATGCAGGGTCGCCTTTTTATGATACTAGAGCTATGGTTATTGGATTGTGTGTTTTTCATACTGCATTTAATAGCATTAATACGCTTTTTTTAGTAGGTTTTGTAAATTCACTGGAAAAGTTGGTTATAAAAGTTATTCCATCTAAGGGAGAAATTGATGAGCAGTTTAGATTGGAATATATAGGTTCTAATATTGTTAATACCTCCGAGATAAATATTGTAGAAGCAAAAAAGGAAGTTATAATTTTTGCCAAGAGAATTAGAAAAATGGCTGGATATATTCCTACTTTACTAGGTGAAACCGATGAACAGGAATTTTTAGATTTAGCCAATAAAATCAAAAAACACGAAGATATAGCGGATAGAATGGAGTTGGAAATAGCTGACTTTTTGGTTAGAATTTCAAGGGAAAAAGTTTCTCAAGAGGTCTCGCGTGATTTGCGCGGCATGCTCCGAATGATCAGCAATCTGGAAAAAATTGCCGATATTGTATATAAGATGTCAATCACCATTCAAAGAAAAAATGCCGACAAAGCATGGTTTACCCAAAAGCAAAGAGATAATCTGAAACAGCTCATGGATACACTTAACATTGCTTTCGAAAACATGATAACTAACCTCGAATTAGAGAACGGCAAGGCAAGCATGCAAAAGGCCATTGAAATTGAGTCTAATTTAAATTCTCTCAGAGATAAGATCAGAGATGAGCATTTTATCAGCATAGAAAAAGGGGAGTATAACATCAAAAGTGGCTTGTATTACAACACCTTATATTCAGCCTGCGAAAAGATAGGAGATCATATTTTTAATATAAACGAGGCTACCACAGGCATAAACGTTGAATAACCTGTTTAATTCAAGCCCCATTCTTCTTCTGAGGCTGTTTTTTTTATTTCACATGCCTCACGCTTTAGTTTACCTAAAGATCTTGAAAACTTAACAATCATTTAATCCAAAGCGAGTTGGATAGAATTAGTTTTACATTCAATTAATTGAATGTAAATTTAATCACCAATTGCTTTATGATTGGGTTCTTAGTGCCTACCGAAAAAAAGTTTTTCCCGATGCTTGAATCAGCATCCTCCAATCTCCGAAAGATGGGGGAAGTCTTGAATAAACTAGTGCTTTCTGATTCCGA
>CANHPJ010000199.1 GCA_947462515.1 Bacteroidota bacterium
CGGGTAAATTAATGGCTCTCCATTTCATCATACCACCATTTAATTCATACACTTCCTTAAAACCTAATTCTCGCATTTTATCCGCCGCACTTGAACTTCTGCCACCACTTAAACAATATACGAATGCAGGCTTTGATTTGTCAAGCGGAGCAATTTCTTTTTCAAATTCCGAACCATTCCAATCAATATTCAATGCATTTATTAGATGTCCTTTGGAGAATTCATCCGGGGTGCGCACATCAATGATGCTTAGGTTCTTTGAAACACTTATTTTATTGGAAAATTCTTCTGCTGTTAGTTTAATTGTAGAGTTTTTATTCTGACCGTTTAAACAGCTAGTAAGTAATATTGTAAAAGCAAAAAGTCCTGTGATGATGTTTTTTTTCATTTTTATTTCGAGTATTGTTCTATGATTGCCTCAAGACTAATGAGGGAAACTACCCCTGATTGTCTCCATTTTATTTCACCATTTTTGAATAATATCAAGGTAGGTACTCCTTGTATTTTATATGCCGATGCTACAGAAGCGTTTTTATCAACGTCTATCTTTAATATGGTTGCTTTTTCACCAATCTTGTTTTTTAAATCTTCCAAGATTGGTTTTAACATTTTACAAGGGCCACACCACTCCGCAAAAAAATCAACCAGGGTAGGGGTGTCACTATTTATTATTTCAGAGAATTTACCTGCCATTTTTGTAATTGTTGGGATATTTTAGTTGACATTGTAGGAATTGATGAATTATTTTATTTTTCTTTGAAGACTGCTCCAACCACCCCCATTATAGACTTCCGTCAGTCCATTGGACTTTAATATACTTTTTGCAGATGCACTTCGCATACCTGAGGCGCAACAGGTAATAATTGGTTTATTATGACCTTTAATGGCGGTTATTTTATCTGATAACTGGTCTAAAGGAATGTTTAAGGCACCTTTAATATGGCCTGCGGCAAATTCTCCTTTAGTTCTAACATCGAGAATTATTGCACCTTTTTTTACCAGTTCGCCATATTCAACTTTATTTTCAAGTCCGAATATTTTTTTTAGAATATTTATCATTTTTCTATATTATTAGATTTATAATTATTAACGCTTAACCACGAACCTCCATTATGGCAATCAATACCATAACTAGAAAGGTAATTTTGAGCCTGGCCGCTTCTTCCACCGGAAGCACAACATAATATTAACGGAGCATTCAGGTTTTTAAGTTCTTCCATTCTCTGTGGGATCTCCTGTAAGGGTATATTTATTGATCCAAATACATTTCCTCCGCTGAATTCTTCACGAGTTCTAACATCAACTATTGTTCCTTTGTTTTCTGAAATGATTTTTTCTAAATTCATGATTTATTGGTTTTTGATTCGAAATTGCTTAATAATAATAGTCCCATAATTCCACCATACAAGGTGCTATTTATTGGACTTGAGGTAATTTTACAAGTGCCACTCACACATCCAAAAAAATAATAGTACGCAAAGCCCGAAATCATTCCTAGAAATAATCCCAAAATAGAGAATCGGTATTTTTTGATGAAGGGATTTAGCATATATTAATTAAATCAGATTGTTTTATAATTTAATAAAGCAAATTTCAGGCAAACAATAATTATCTACAGCAACTTTTGTTACACAAGTATAATTTTATTTCTTCCCAACTTTACCATATTGTTTTCTTCCATTTGCTTTAGCAACCTGGAAACTACCACCCGGGCAGTTCCTAATTCATTCGACAACTGCTCGTGAGTAATATTAATTGTTTTATTATTGGTTAGCTCAGCCTTTTTCTTAATTAAATTCAACAAGCGCTCATCCATTTTTTTAAAAGTCACCTCATTAATTATCTCTAGCAATTCTTCAAAACGCTTGTGGTATAGTCTAAAAATATAATCCAGCCATTCAGGATTTTCTTTGATCAAAATATTCACCTTATCAATAGGAATAAAAAGTATTTCAGAATTTTCTTCCGAAATGGCCTTGACCTTACTAGTTTGGTAATGCATACCTCCTAAAAATGACATGATGCAACTCTCACCCGGTTTTATATAATAAAGTAATATTTCCCTACCATCTTCTTCTGTCCGCATCACCCTGATGCTTCCTTTTATAACAATGGGAATGGCCTTTATGTTTGAATTTTCATCCAATACGGTTTGATCCGGTAAAAAACTTTTTATAAAACCGTAATTCGATAATGTTTTAAATATGGTATCAGAATAATTATGTTCTTTTAAAGGATTATAGTCCATAAGTATTTTTTTTCTTTTTGGTTAACAAATTCAGCGGTTTTAATTTGATAATTAGCCTTTAAGTTTTCTTTAAATGTAATTTTTATTTTTCAAAAATCACCGTTTTTTGAATGGAGTGCATATATTCGCAAAAAAAATGATCATGAAAAAGAACCTTGTTTTAATTTCCACTATTTTGATGGTGGCTTGTTCAGCAAAAATTATCATGCCTAGTCAGGCAGATGTGGAAAGAGCGAATGTAAAATTCCCAGGAATTTCTCTTTCTGACCTAAATGAAGGTAAAATTAAGTTTGAACAAAATTGTGGATCCTGTCATTCCTTGAATGAATCATACCACGAATCAGAAAAAGGTTTAAGAAGAATAATGCCTGAAATGGCTCAAAAAGCCAAAATAGATGCAAAAGCGGAAGATCAGATATTAAAATACTTGATCACCATGAATTCTGCTCCGAAAAAATAATGATTTATTAGGTCTTTTCCTTTTCCAAAGCATGCTCTGGAAAAGGGGAATAAACGGAAAATAGTATATTTGTAATTTCCTTTATTTCGTGGCGTTAATTAATCGAGAAAAATAAAATATTATTAAATCGGCTTTAAAATTTAAACTCCATCTAAACTTCCAAAAAAATGAATGGAAAGGTAACATCAGAAATTAAAAATGGAATAGGAACCATCACTTTTTCTCATCCTCAAAGTAATTCCTTACCGGGTGAAATTTTGCGAAAACTGGCAGAGGAAATTACCATAATTGGTAAAAATGAAAATGCGCAAGTAATTGTATTGAAAAGTGAAGGCGATAAAACTTTTTGTGCAGGAGCATCCTTTGATGAGTTGATAAGCATAGAGAATTTAGAGCAGGGCAAACGATTTTTTTCTGGCTTTGCCCAGGTCATAAATGCCATTAGAAAAGCGCCTAAATTTGTAATTGCCCGTGTTCAGGGTAAAGCTGTTGGAGGAGGTGTGGGCATTGCTTCGGCAGCTGATTATACCTTGGCAACCAAATCGGCTTCAGTTAAATTGAGTGAATTGGCAGTAGGTATTGGCCCTTTTGTTGTAGGACCTGCTGTAGAGCGTAAAGTTGGAAAATCTTCCTTTTGTGCATTAACGATTAATGCCACCGAGTTTAAAGATGCCCATTGGGCTGCAGAAAAAGGCCTGTATGCCGATACGTTTGAGACAATTTCAGAATTAGACAAGGCTGTGGAGGAATTAGCCATAAAATTAGCGGGAAGTAATCCTGAAGCCATGGCGATGCTAAAAAAAATTATGTGGGAAGGTACCGATCATTGGGATACTTTATTAATAGAACGCGCCGAAATGAGCGGTAAATTGGTTTTGTCCGATTTTACCGTGAATGCCATCTCTAAATTTAAAACAGGTGTGAGGTAATTTAAAAAAAAACGTAAATACAGGCTGCAATATTTTTTGCAGCCTGTTTTCATTTACAGGCAAAACATCAATTATGAATAACTCAGATAGGAACAAATTGCTTTTAGGCCTCAGACCAGACATTGTTATAGATACAGAAAGAAAAAGTATGGATGAGGAATTATTTCAAAATAATACCTTACGACCTATACTTAAATTTCAAAATGAGTTGATATTAGCTTATTTTAAAGAGAAAACATGCTCTTTGAAATTTCCTAGGGAGCAAAAAGAAAAATTGCTTTTTGTTGAGAATACCATTAGAAAAGATGCTGTTCTTCGCAATCAGCTCATCGGTATAATTATTGGATTATTTACAACAGAAGAATTTACTTTTTATTTGATACAGACAACTCAAATAAATAAACGCATCAGTCAGTTGCTTATAAAGCGGATACAAGATCAGATTTAATTTTTAGCTTATCTCTTTTAAGTGATTTATGTTAAGTTTTTTTGTTTTGAAAAAAACTTAACACTTATTCATCACAATAGGATAAACAGCTTAAAGCATCCTTTTATTTTCCTCATTTACAGCCAGCAAAGGAAATTCTTGGTTGAAAAAATGTCATCTTTTAGAAACGCATAGAAATTCAGTTTTCTTATTTTATATTAAACATTTCATGTGCTGAATATCAATGCTGAATTCAAGCTACAAATGCAACTTCTGAGTTAAACAATAGCATATTACAATAAAACTGTTTTACTAGTTGTAAAACTATATAACCACAATATCTAAACCTCCTTTTCTAGTATTTTTATCGTTTTCCGATCCGCTTTTCAGAGCTTTACAAGTTCAATGAATAGTTTAAAATGTGGCATAATTTTAGACTTATAATTGTTATCTAACTTAAAAAAATAAAATGAA
>CANHPJ010000200.1 GCA_947462515.1 Bacteroidota bacterium
ATTCCATTATTCAAAAAAGGTAATGTTCCATATTCATTGAAATTAATCAAAAGTACATCCTTTAAAAGTGGACTAGTGCAGTTGTATTACCAGCATTTAATTTAAAGGCAAATCTTGTATGCGAAACTTTGCGTTCTTTTCTTAAGCCTTGTCAATGAAGTCAATACTTATTAACTTTATGGAACATACAGCCGTAAAAATTATGTTTTCTAACTGATATACTTATGCTTACAAAGTACTACGAAATACTTGGAGTTAATTCTTCTGCTTCGGTAGAGGAATTAAAGCAGGCATATCGTAAAAGGGCCAAGCAGTTACATCCAGATAAAAACAAAGGTGCAAATGCTCACGAGCAGTTTGTTTTATTGTCTGAAGCCTACGACTATTTGGTTAAATTTAAATCTGGCAAATTAAAAAGTAAATCAACAGGCCTAAGTCATGAAGAATGGGTAAATCAAGAGTTGGTTAAAACCAGGCAGAGAGCAGCTCAACAGGCAAAAATGCGGTATCAGGAGTTTTTAAATTCGGATGAATATAAATCTTTAAATTCCATAGTTACCATAGGCGAACATCTGGCTTTTTTGTTTGCCGTTTTCATGTTTATTATTCTTCCTTCAGGGGCTTTTTATTTCTATGGTTTCAAGGGTTTTTTAGGGAGTTTACTCCTTATTGTCATCACCCTACCCTTATCCATTAAAGGAATTAAGAATCTGGCAATAATAAATACGACTAAGCTGTTAAAATCAATTTTTCATCTTATCCAAACCAAAGGATTTTTGATTGTTTTTCTCACTTTTTTCAACTTTTTTACATTTCTTAAAATTGGAATGCAAACTCTTATCTCAATCTACACACTCTTTGGGGTTTTTATCATTCCAATATCATTAAGCTTTTTCATATTGATTTATTTTAAAAAGATATCAGGTTATCAAAAAAGATTTTATTCTCTGTGCATTATTCCCTTTGCAGTCAATTTATTGTTTCTGATAAATTATGTTTTTGCAAAAAATCCGGTTTTGGAAACTTATTTTTTTAAAAAAGAGATGCATGCCTCAACAGGTGGCTGGCAAGAGTCCACCTATATCTACCTTGAAAATGATGCCTATGCCAACTGCCAGGGCATTAGATCTTTCTGGGATTATCAGGCTATGGCTCAGAAAAGTAGGGTTTCTTATGTTATTTGCGAGGGTTTTTTTGGGTTCAGAGTGCTGACTGATTACAAGTTCGAATGATACATTATCAGCGGCGCTTAATTAAGCCAACTCCAAAACCTTTTTAAATTAAAAGCCCCCTGTTATAAATTAACAGAGGGCTTTCAATTTATTGTATATTCCTATTTTAGTATTTCTTCTAGTTTGTTTTCCAGCTCGGTGCCTCTGAGGTTTTTTGCAATTATTTTTCCTTCTTTGTCTATCAAAACAGTGTAAGGTATGCCCGTTATGTTGTAAAGTTGAACAACGATCGAATTCCAAAAGGCCAGGTCACTGACGTGTTTCCAAACTAGTTTGTCCTCTTCAATGGCTTTTAACCAGGCATCTTGATCTTTATCTAATGAAACACCAAGTATTTCGAATCCTTTGCCTTTGTATTTCTCATAAAGTTTAACCACATTAGGGTTTTCTGCCCTGCAGGGCTTACACCATGAAGCCCAGAAATCAATTAATACTATTTTACCTTTTAATGACGATAGGCTGAAAAAATTACGCTTGGTATCTTGTAATCTTATTTCGGGTGCTAAAGTGCCTATGTTTAGTTTATTCATTTCGCTTACCCTTCGGCTGAGGGATTTGATGTATTCCGAATTGGGGTATCTTTTTGAAAGGTTTTTTTCAACTTGCTGGTAAAGAGCAAAATCTTTTTCTGCATCCAGGTTTTCAATGCCTAAAAGTGATGCAAATTCAGTGGGGTTTTTTCTTATGAAAGTTCTTACGTTTTCCTGAAATGATTGTAAAACCGTGTTGAAGCTGTTTTCAAGTTCTTTGCCTATTGAATCAGCTAAAGGATTGTTCTGATATTTCAGGTAAATTTTTTGAAGCGAATCCTGTGTATTATAAATATTCACCTGATGCTTGTTAAGCTCCCACACTAGTTTTGAATTTTTAGACCCTTCTACGGTATAGGTTTGAGCTAAATTGCTTGCGTCGGCTTTCATCTGCACTTTGTCAAGTGAATCTAAAACTAAAATTAAAAAATTGTTTGGCTTTGTTTTAAGCCTGTAAAAACCAATTTGAGGAACTTTAACACGTATTTCAAACTCTCCGTTTTTATCTACAACGGCCGAATCTTTAATGTTTATGGAGGTAGTGGATAGTTCTTCCAGATAGATGGTGTCTCCCTTGCTGTTTTCCAGCTTACCATTAATGGTAACTAATTTGCTAGAATCTTCCGATGAGCAGGCAAATGTTACAAGCGATAAAATAAATAGTCCTAATTTTTTCATTGGTTTAATTTCTTGTTTTTTATTTTTTCAAGAGTTTTCTTTAAGGCCTAGAGCAGCTATTTTACTTCGGTAGCCGATTTTTTATTCTTCTAGTTTCTTTTTTAGTAATTCGTTTATCAACTTAGGGTCAGCCACTCCTTTGGAAAGTTTCATCACCTCGCCCATAAATAGGCCCAGTAAATTGGTTTTTCCGTTTTTGTAATCTTGTACCTTGTCAGGGTATTTCCCAATAACTTGGTTGATGAATTCATTTAGTGAATTGGCATCATTTTGTTGAAGCCAATTGTTTTGCTCAGCAATATCATAAGGTGATTTGTCAGGTTGTTCCAAAAGTTTTGGATATACCTTTTGTGAAGCAACGGTATGACTTATTTTATTCTCATCAATCAGCTGAATCAAGGCTGCAATTTGTGCTGGTTTAACAGGAAATTTTTCGATGGATAGGGCTTCCTGATTTAGTGTTGATTTAATGTCGCCCATTAACCAGTTTACTGCTGCTTTGTAGTTTGTTGTATTGGCTATTAAGTCTTCAAAATATAAGGCAATACTTTTACTGTCTGTGATTACTCCGGCATCGTATTCCGAAAGCCCATATTGATTTACATATTTTTTAAAAAGAAAATCGGGCAGAGGAGGGAGTGTACTTCTTACCTGTTCAATGTATTTTTCGGAAATTATTACCGGCTGTAAATCCGGTTCAGGGAAATATCTGTAATCATTGGCAGCCTCTTTCGATCTCAAGCTGTGTGTTTTCCCTGTAACAGCATCAAAATTTCTTGTTTCCATCGGAAATGATTCTCCATTTTCCAATAAGTCTATTTGTCTTTTTATCTCATATTCAATGGCACGTTGCACATTTCTGATGGAGTTCATGTTTTTTACTTCCACCTTGGTGCCAAATTCGGTGCTGCCCTTTTTCATTACAGAAATGTTAGCATCACATCTTAAGCTACCTTCTTCCATGTTACCGTCGCATATGTCAAGGTATCGGACAAGTTTTCTGACTTCGGTAAGGTATTTATAAGCCTCTTCTGATTTTCTAATATCTGGTTCCGAAACCATCTCCAATAGTGGCACACCAGCGCGATTTAAATCTACCAGAGTATGATAAGGAGCTTGATCATGAATATTTTTTCCGGCATCTTCCTCCATATGGATTCGGGTCAGGAAAATTTGTTTCTCAGTGCCATCATCATTTTTAATGGTGATGTGGCCTCCGGTACAAATAGGTGTTTTGTCCTGGGTTATTTGATAACCCTTAGGCAAATCGGCGTAAAAATAATTTTTACGTGCATATTGATTTACTTCCGTAATGTGGCAATTACAAGCCAATCCTAGTTTTACGGCATGTTCAATTACTTTTTTATTGGCTTTTGGAAGGGTGCCGGGGTGCCCCAAAGATATTGGGTCAATATTTGTATTTGGCATGTTTCCATATTCATTGGCATCAGATGAATAGGCTTTACTCCTTGTCAAGAGCTGAATGTGAACTTCCAGACCGATTACCGGTTCGTATTTGTCGTATATAGTGTCCATTTTTAAAAAAGAGCCTGTTTATTTTTTTATTAATTTTTTCGTTTCCTGGAAATTTCCCCCAATTATCTTTATGGAATAAAATCCTTGATTAAGGTTGTTTTTCAGGCTGATTTCTTGTTTTGATTCCCCATGGAATAAATAAGATTCATCAAAAACACTTTTGCCTAAAAAATCTTCCACTATAATTTTAATATTACCACTTATAGGCTGGTCAAATTTAATATTAATTTCATTAGAAAAAGGATTAGGATAAACAGATATTGTTTGATTCGCCCGGTGGTTTTCTTTTATGCCTATTGGCATATTATAAGCTGCATCAGCATTAAGTATGAATAATCCATTTTGCATATCGGAGGCAAGTATGATGCCGCTTGGTAAATAGGGGTAAACTCCCCAGCATCCTTTATAAGCTTCAGATCCGGTTGAGTAGTTATTTCCGTTTTGGGGATAGCTGTCAAAATATCCAACCAGAGTTGGTTTATCTGCATATGAAACATCATATATCCAAATACCATCCATATAATAGGATATCACTGCTTTGTTTTTTACTACGTG
>CANHPJ010000201.1 GCA_947462515.1 Bacteroidota bacterium
AAACCAGCTGCAAAAGTAGCAGCTAAACCGGCTGCAAAAGTAGCAGCTAAACCGGCTGCAAAAGCAGCAGCTAAACCGGCTGCAAAAGTAGCAGCTAAACCGGCTGCAAAAGCAGCAGCTAAACCGGCTGCAAAAGCAGCAGCTAAACCGGCTGCAAAAGTAGCAGCTAAACCGGCTGCAAAAGTAGCAGCTAAACCGGCTGCAAAAGCAGCAGCTAAGCCGGCTGCAAAAGTAGCAGCTAAACCGGCTGCAAAAGTAGCAGCTAAACCAGCTGTAAAAAAAGCGGCTCCAAAAAAGAAATAATTTTCACTACGAGGTTGCTGAAACTGAGCTGAACTTATATGGTATTGGACTTGTTAAATCGTAAGATTTTCAATTCCAATACCATATTTATTTTGTAGACTTACTTTGCCTTCTTTAATCTCCATCCCGGAAAATAAATCGTTTGTAATCAGATAAGGGCCATCTAAATCAATCCAGTCGGCAAGAGATGATAAAATAGCCGCAGCAGAAATAGCGCAAGATGATTCTGACATGCATCCTAAGACAACATTCATCTTGAAACTTCTCGCCGTTTCTATCATTTTTAATGCTTCTTGAATTCCTGTGCTCTTCATTAGCTTAACGTTAATGCCGTGAAATATGTCTTTAGCGGCTTTTAGGTCGCAGAGTCTTTTTACTGATTCATCTGCAATAATTGGAATGGGACTCCTTTCGGTAAGCCATGCTGAATCACGCATATTTTCTTTAGTGAAAGGTTGTTCTATAAAGAGGCATCCCATTTCTTTAAACTCGTAAGCCATGTCTAAAGCTTTTTCTTTCCCTATCCACCCTTGGTTTACATCTATTGAGAAAGCTTTGCAAGATTTTTTGACAATCGCTGATATCATCGCCCTGTCATTGGGTGTGCCCGCTTTTATTTTAAGAATCTTAAAACCATATTTTTCAGCTTCATCTACTTTTTCAAGCATTTTTTCAATGGTGTCTATTCCTATTGTAAAGGATGATAATGCAGGCTTTTCTTTTATGTTTAAAATGTCAATGGTGCGCTGATTTAAAAGCTTTCCTTGTAAGTCGTGCAGTGCAATATCAATAGATGCTTTAGCAGCATTGTTACCATTTTCTAATTGATCGATGTGTCTTAAAATTTCTTCGGTGTTGAAAGGGCTTTCAAACTTGGAGAGGTCTATTTTAGATAAAAAATTAATTACGCTTTCTTGCGATTCGCCCAAGTAAGGAGGCATGCTGGCTTCTCCATAACCAATCTGTCCAAGGTGTTCTATTTTAACGATTACTATCGGTGTAGTTGTTCTTGAAAAAGTAGCAACTGTAAAAGGATGTCGGAATTGCAATGTGTAGGGTGACCAGCTTATTTTCATATTTGTAAATGTATTTGAAATTTCAAATTCCACCAAACGATTTTAAATCACTTTCCAATTTTACATTTTGATTGTAGAATCCTATATTTGTCTTGTATCTCAAAATTGGTAAAGTATTTTATTCACAAAAAAAATCACTAAAAAATCATGAAAAAACTAATTTCTTATTGCAGTATCGCTGCTTTGTTGCTTGTAATTTCTTGTAAAAATTCATCAGAAGAAGTCAACACTGACATTGCTTTGCTGCCAGGTTGGGAAGTGCTTGATCTTTCTGCGCCGCAAACAAGTTATGGAATGCCATTTTTGATCAATATACCCGGGCCTGATATTTCAAAGGGGGTAGCTCATGTAGCTGAAAGTTCCGCCGGTGGCACTCAGGTAAACGCCGGTAGTAATTTTAATTTGGAGATTCTTCCTGCAGTTGGCGATATGGCTGCAAAAAAAACGGAAATATCCAATGATGGTATTTTTAAGATTTCTTATCTTGTTGATGAGCCTAATTTAATTTTATATAAGGCAGAAATAGAAGGTACTGACGTGGCTCAATTTCATTTTTTAGCATTTATTAAAGTTGGAAATACCAACTATGAAATTGCTGATGTAAAAGATGTAGAGTATAATGAGGCGAGCATTAAAATGATGGTAGATGCAGCAAAAACATTAAGAGATAAGCCTAAAGCCTAATTAAGAAGGTTAAAAAAAATCCCCGGAGAATTTTCTCCGGGGATTTTTTTATGCCATTTGTTTTGATTTACGTTTTCTTTCTCCCTCATCAAGAATAATTTTTCTTATTCTCATTGATTTTGGGGTTATCTCAACGTATTCATCTCCTTGAATATATTCTAATGCTTCTTCCAATGAAAATTTAATTGGAGGTATCATTCTTGCTTTGTCATCAGATCCAGAAGCTCGCATGTTGGTTAATTGTTTCATCTTGGTGATGTTAACAACTAAATCATCCGGACGGCTATGTTCTCCAATTACTTGACCTGTGTAAATTTCTTCTCCTGCTCCTACAAAGAATTTACCTCTATCTTGAAGTTTGTCAATAGAATAAGGTATTGCAGATCCATTTTCCATTGAAATTAAAGATCCGTTAATTCTTCCAGGAATAGTTCCTTTCCATGGCTCGTATCCTTTTAAACGGTGAGCCATGATAGCCTCTCCGGTAGTCGCGGTCAAGATATTATTTCTTAATCCAATAATACCACGTGCAGGTATATCAAAGTCCATGTGAATCATGTCTCCCTTAGGCTCCATGTTTAACATCTCACCTCTTCTTTGAGTTACTTGCTCAATTACTTTACCAGAAAATTCTTCCGGAACGTCAACTGATAATACCTCTATTGGTTCGCATTTTTGACCGTCAATCTCTTTAATGATAACCTGTGGCTGTCCAACTTGAAACTCGTAACCTTCTCTTCTCATGGTCTCAATTAAAACCGATAAGTGAAGTATACCTCTTCCAAATACAAGGAATGAATCTGCCGAACTTGTTTCCTGAACTCTTAATGCAAGATTTTTCTCAGTCTCTTTGAACAGTCTGTCTCTGATGTGTCTTGATGTTACAAATTTACCTTCTTTACCAAAAAACGGTGAGTTGTTAATGGTAAATAACATATTCATGGTTGGTTCATCTATTGCAGTTGGAGTTAATCCTTCCGGCTCGTTAAAATCGGCAATGGTGTCACCGATATCAAAACTTTCTATACCTACTATGGCACAAAGTTCTCCAGAGCTAGCTTCTGCTACTTTGGTTCTTCCCAAGCCTTCAAACAGATGAATTTCTTTAATTCTTCCTTTTGCAATGCTTCCGTCTCTTTTAACAATCGAAACTGGCATGTTTTCTTTTAAAGTCCCTCTGTGAACTCTTCCAATAGCAATTCTTCCTACGAAAGAAGAAAAATCTAGTGAAGTAATTTGCAGTTGAGGTGTTCCTTCATAAAATGGTGCTGCAGGTATGTGTTCTATAATCGCATCTAATAGAGGAGTAATGTCAGCTGTAGGTGTTTTCCAGTCTGTGCTCATCCAACCTTGTTTCGATGATCCAAAGATGGTTGGGAAATCCAATTGGTCTTCGGTTGCTCCCAAGTTGAACATCAAGTCAAATACTGAATCTTGAACTTCATCTGGTCTACAGTTTGGTTTGTCTACTTTGTTTACAACTACAATTGGTTTTAAGCCTGCTGCAATTGCTTTTTGCAAAACGAAACGTGTTTGAGGCATAGCGCCCTCGAAGGCATCTACCAATAGTAACACTCCATCCGCCATGTTTAATACCCTTTCTACTTCACCACCAAAATCGGCGTGACCAGGAGTATCAATAATGTTGATTTTAGTGTCTTTATATCTTACTGATACGTTTTTAGCCAGAATGGTAATACCTCTTTCTCTTTCAAGGTCATTATTGTCAAGTATCAATTCGCCGGATGCTTGGTTTTCACGGAACAATTGACATTGATGTAAAATTTTATCAACCAATGTAGTTTTACCGTGGTCAACGTGAGCAATGATGGCAATGTTTCTTAATTTTTGCATAAAAATTTAAAGTATGTTTTTTTTGAAGGTGCAAAACTAATGATTTTTATTGTTATTTCCTTTTTTCTGAACTCCTTATTGATTTAAATAATGCATTTAGCCTGATTTTTTGAATGTAAATAACCAAAATATCAGGCTAAAAGTTTAGTTTTTGGAAATAATTAGTGTTTTCTTTTTCCTAAAAAACACTCGCAGCTATTTTTTTTACTGCTTCCGATTTCCCCATAGTATAATAATGTATGCAAGGGACTCCAGCTTTTACAAGTTCTTTAGACTGTTTTATGGCCCACTCAATACCTATATTTTTTACATCTTCATCGGTTTTGCATTTTATTAGTCCATCGGCAAACTCCTCCGGAAAGTCAATATGGAAGGTTTTTGGAAGAAAGGCAATTTGTTTTAAGTTAGTGATGGGCTTCAGTCCTGGTATGATAGGAACAGTTATTCCATTTGCCCTACATGCATCAACATAATCAAAGTATTTCTTGTTGTCGAAAAACATTTGAGTTACTGCATAATCTGCGCCGGCATCAACCTTGTCTTTTAAATAGGTTAAGTCGGTCTTCATGTTCAAGGC
>CANHPJ010000202.1 GCA_947462515.1 Bacteroidota bacterium
AGGCCATGATCGCCATTGGTAGCCATATACCGGCCCTAAGTTCCCGTCTTTATCAGCCCACTCATCCCATATGGAAACACCATTTTCCTTTAGGTATTTTATGTTGGTATCGCCACTCAAAAACCAAATGAGTTCATGTATTATAGATTTTATATGTAGTTTTTTGGTGGTAACCATCGGAAATCCTTCCGATAGATTAAATCGCATCTGATAACCAAAAACACTCGTAGTACCGGTTCCGGTGCGGTCTGTTTTGATTGTTCCATGTTCAAGCACCTGCTTCATTAAATCATGATACTGTTTCATGTCGACTTTTAAATTTTTAGTTTTTTTATAAAGACTTTCACAAAAAACAAGGACAGAAAAACATCAGTTTGGAATATTGCCTGAGGTCGTTCTGTCCTTTAATTGAATTTTTTTATGTATCAGGCTTTGCCTCTGTTACTTAATTCATCTCTTATTTTCGATGCTCTCTCATAATCTTCATTGTCCAGAGCCGACTCGAGCATGTTTTTTAAATCACTTTCACTCAATAACTTTAAATCATCTTTAGCAGCTTCAACTGGAGGTTCTATGGCAAGCTCATCAATAGTTTTTTCTCCTATTGCTCCTTCTTCAAGTATTATGCCTGCAGAAGATAAAATGAATTCGTAGGTGTAAACAGGACATTTAAAACGAACTGCCAATGCAATGGCATCTGATGTTCTTGCATCTATTTCAACCGCTCCGGCACCGTTATCACAAATCAATTTGGCGAAGAAAATACCTTCTACCAGGTTGTAAATGATAATTTCTTTAATAGTTATTTGAAAGTGATCCGCGAAACTTTTTACCAAGTCATGTGTCAATGGTCTGCTTGGTGTAATCTTCTCTAATTCAATGGCAATGGCCTGTGCCTCAAAGCCGCCAATTATTATTGGCAGTCTTCTGTTACCACTGTTTTCTCCTAATACTAAAGCGTAGGCTCCAGATTGAGTTTGGCTATATGACAAACCAATTATGTCTAGTTTGATTTTTTTCATTATCTCTAATCTCTATCTTTTCAAGATTTAAAAGCCTAAATATACCAATAATAGCGTATTATTGGGCGTTTGCTTTAAATTTTTTAAGTGCTTCATTTAATTTAGGAACTATTTCGAATGCATCTCCAACTATTCCGTAGTCAGCTGCTTTAAAGAAAGGCGCATCTGCATCTTTATTTATAACCACAATAGTTTTGCTCCTGTTAACTCCTGCAAGATGCTGTATGGCACCCGAAATTCCTATTGCAAAGTATAAGTCAGGGGCAATTGCAATCCCTGTTTGTCCTACGTGCTCGTGATGTGGTCTCCAGCCAATGTCTGCTACCGGTCTGGAACAGGCAGTTGCTGCTCCCAATATTTTTGCCATTTCTTCTACCATGCCCCAGTTTTCAGGACCTTTAAGGCCTCTTCCTGCCGAAACTACCAGTTCTGCCTCACGCAATGAAATCTCTCCGTCTTTGGTCTTTACTTCCTTAACTTTTATTTTAGAATTTAATAGAGCTGCATCAACAGCAAAATCGATGATTTCTGCATCACCACCCATTGAAACTACTGGTGATGAATTTGGCAATATGGAGATTACCTTTTTTTCAGAGCTTATCTCTACATCTGCAAAGGCTTTTCCTGAAAACACCGCTTTTTTTACCGTAAAAGCACCATTGTTGGTAGGTGTTTCAATTGCCCCGGCTACATGTCCTGCATTTAAGCGGGCTGCCACTCTCGGAGCAACGGCTCTTCCAACTAAGTTATGACTGAACACAATGATGTCAGCATTTTCCTGTTCAGCGGCTTTTGCTATCACTTTGGTCAACACTCCTGAATCTGCGCTTGAAACAGCTTTTGCATGCAATACCTTTGATGCACCATAGTTTCCAAGTTCTGCCGTGTTATGGCAATCACCGGTAACTATCACAACTGCTTTATCACCTTTTAAATCTGCTATTTTTTTTCCGTAATTTATTGCTTCAAATCCTGGTTTATTCACTTTCCCGGATACTGAATCTACATATATTAATACAGCCATTTTATTTCGAGTTTAAAATCGTTTAAATTAGATTGCTTTCGCTTCGTTATGCAGTAAATCAACAAGTTCTTGAACATTTTCTGCACTAATATATTTGCAGCCTTTTTTCTCCAAAGGCAAACTGTAGGTTTTTATTGATGTAAACGCATTTTGATCATTGCTAGAAACTACTGTTAGAGGTTTGGTTCTGGAAGCCATGATCCCTCTCATGTTTGGTATTCTGGCTTCTGCCATGCCCTTTGCACAGCTTATTACAGCCGGTAATTCAACTTCCAATACTTCCGATCCTCCCGGTATGTCGGTCTCTAAAGTAGCCGTGTTTGCCGATAAGTCTAATTTCGAAGCGGAAGATATATATGGAAGATCTAGTAACTCTGCCATCATGCCCGGCACCTGAGAGCCATTGTAGTCAATGGTTTCCTTGCCTGTTAAAATAAGGTCGAACCCTTTGTCTTTAGCATAGTCGGCAATGTTTTTTGCAACAAATAGAGCATCTTTTGGTTCAGCGTCTATCCTAACTGCATCGTCTGCACCAATGGCTAGTGCTTTTCTTATTATCGGCTCATCTGCGGCTGTGCCAACAGTAATTATGGTAACGTTACCGCCTATAGTTTCTTTTATCTCTAAAGCTCTTACTAAAGCATACCACTCATCGTATGGGTTCACTATGTATTGCACCCCTGCCTCGTTAAACTTCGAGTTGTTGTCGGCAAATGAAATCTTGGAGGTGGTATCTGGAGCTTTGCTAATGCACACTAATATTTTCATAGTTAAAAAAATTAATTTTTATTTTGGATTGCAAATTTAAGTAAATTGAGATGAAAAAAAAATCAATATTTTTTGTCTCCCTTCATTTCTTATTCTTTAAAACAATTGAAACCATAACATGTTTGCTAAACCTTATGGTTTTGATTATTAATCAATTCTTTAAGGAGTCAAAAAAAAAGAAAGTAATATGCCACCAACTAATTTAAATTGAACATTACCTGGCTTGATTTAAATTATTTTATATTTTTGCCCAAAATATTATAAAATGAGAACAATTCAATTCAGAGAAGCCCTTCGTGAAGCCATGAACGAAGAGATGCGCAGAGATCCCAATGTTTTTTTAATGGGTGAAGAAGTTGCAGAATACAACGGAGCGTATAAAGTAAGTCAGGGAATGCTGACTGAATTCGGCGAAAAAAGAATTATAGATACCCCCATAGCAGAGTTAGGTTTTGCAGGTATAGGTGTTGGTGCTGCCATGAACGGAATCAGACCTATAATTGAATTCATGACATTTAACTTTTCATTGGTTGCCATAGATCAGGTTATCAACTCAGCGGCTAAAGTAATGTCCATGTCTGGTGGTCAGTTTACTGTTCCTATAGTTTTTCGTGGCCCTACAGGTTCTGCTGGTCAGTTAAGTTCTCAGCATTCTCAAGCTTTCGAAAATTGGTATGCCAACTGTCCCGGATTAAAAGTAATTGTGCCATCAAACCCTTACGATGCTAAAGGTCTTTTGAAATCCGCAATCAGAGATAATGACCCGGTTATTTTTATGGAGTCAGAGCAAATGTATGGCGATACAGGCGAGGTTCCTGAAGGAGAATACCTAATTCCTATTGGAGTTGCCGACATTAAAAGACAAGGTACAGATGTGACTGTTGTTTCATTTGGAAAAATAATAAAAGTTGCTTACGCTGCTGCTGAAGAACTTGCCAAAGAAGGCATTTCACTTGAAATTATTGATTTGCGCACAGTTAGACCTATTGACTATGCAACTATTATTGAATCAGTTAAAAAAACCAACCGTTTGGTTATTTTAGAAGAGGCTTGGCCATTAGCCAGTATATCTTCAGAGGTTTCTTTTAAAGTTCAACGAGAGGCTTTTGATTACCTAGATGCTCCAATATTGAGGGTTAACAGTCGCGATGTTCCATTGCCATACGCCCCTACTCTAATTGAGGCTTACTTGCCAAATGTTGAAAGATTAATCAAGGCAGTAAAAAAGACTTTATATAGATAACATTATCTTTACATTAATTGAAAGGGGGAAGCTACCAAAGTTCCCCCTTTTTTGTTTATATAGTATTTAAAATGCGCAGCTTACGCGGTCACAAAAAAAAATACTCATTTAACAATAGCAATTTGCACATTAACTTTTAATGTTCTACTTTTGCGCACTAATTTTTAAAACATAAAAATTAAAAAAACATTAAAATCAACATGGAACAAAATTTAATTTACCTAGTACCGGCACTCGGAATACTTGGTTTGATAGTAATGGCAGTTAAGTCCGCTTGGGTTTCTAAGCAGGATGCCGGTGATAAAAATATGCAGGAATTAGCAGGTTATATTGCTGACGGCGCAATGGCTTTTCTAAAGGCTGAATGGAAAGTATTAAGCATTTTCGTGGTTTTCGCTGCTGCTTTGTTAGCTTATTCAGGAAC
>CANHPJ010000203.1 GCA_947462515.1 Bacteroidota bacterium
TTATTGCTTCTGAAAATTTAAAATTCTAGTTAAGAAACTACACAAAAGCCTCGTTTAAAACTCTACCGCTAAGCATGCCGGAATCGATATCGGTATAAAAACCAAGCGCATCAGCTATTGTTGGCAGAACATCAATGGTTTCGCCACTAATTTTTTCAATCTGCTGATTTTGTTTCACCACATGTTCTGGCCCCATAACCAAACAGAAACTCTCTCTGGATTTTTCATTATCGCTATGATCAATACCATAACGACCATTGGAATCAACAATAGAATTAGAAAATGAATTTCTACCATGATCCGGCAGTGCTATTAAAAGTGTATCATCTGCCAGGGAAGGCGTATTTTGTATGGTTGACCACAAATGAGCTAGCGCATAATCGGCTTTGTTTATATTATTACAATACTGCGAAAAATTAGAATGTGCCATATCCATCTCCTGCATGTTTACCACCAATAATTCCGGAAGGAAGGCCTGTAGAACTTTTTCCGCAACATGTACATTGTACATATCATTATTCATGATTGAACTTTGTAGATTCCATGGATTATAGTCGGGAGTATTAATAGCCTCCGATATGTTTTCTTTAAAGAAATCATCCAGCTGCGTGGAATCTTTTGCTTGACCTGAAAAGATTCTATTTTCCCTGAAATTGGCTCTTTTAAAATTCTTTTGAAAAAAAGCATTGGATAAATCGGCTCTGAAAGAATCCTTGTTTTTAAATTCCTCTGTATTAGATCTTAAGTTATTGCCAAAATCCCTAAATAAATTCGACCCCAGCCAATTTGCATTATATTGATAACCATAATCTTGATGGGTACTAAATCCCAAAGATGGATATGCACCTATAGGATTCCCGATAAACCAGGAGTTTAAACTGGAATTTAAAGTGGATTGATGCTTTCTATAATACTCAAAAAGTGTTGGACTTGAAGGCGGCAAATTATGATTTAACTCTTCCTTATAGTATTTACCTGTAAGCATTGCAGCATGGGCATTAAAATGCCCGACAGGGCCATCAACATACCTAAAATGCTTATATAGAGTTCCGTAATTTTGGAGTGGAGATGCAGCTTGTATTGGCAATTTAGTAATGCTATACCTAAGATCTTCAGAAATGGACTCATCACCTTTAAGCATATTAGGCATTAAATTTCCCTCTGCCTTGTGAATAGATTCATTGGTTCTTATACCTCCTGCTATCATGCATAAAACTACATGATTTACTTTCCTGGAACCGGTTGCAGCAAACAACTTACCCGAGGGCAAAATATAAGGAACTGCCAAAACACCTGCAGCGGCCAACCCTGTATTTTTTATAAAATTTCTTCTTTCCATGGTTGATATATTAAGTCTTCTCAAGCAATTTATAAATCAAATATTTACTGAGATTAGACTGTCAAAAGATATAAAAAAAGCAAACCTTATTCCTTAATAAAATGAAAAATATATTTCACTCAAGGAGCAATACTTTTTAAAAGTAATCACAAGGCAACAGAATCATCGAAATAAATAAAAATCTATATCGACAACGATTAAAAGTCAATCAAATATTAAACAATGAAGAGGAATAGAAAAAATATGTTGTGATATAGAACCTGTATTCAGAAATATCAAAAACAATAATAAGTTTAAGTGATTTATGCTTCAGGGAAAAGCCAATATCGAAATTGAATGCTCTTATTAGCAACAGCTAAAAAAAGCAAAGAAAAAGCAGCTTAAAAGACTGTTTTTGACCTTGAAATCGTGTTTTTTCTGAAATGAGAAAAAGCAGAAAAATATAATCTGAAAATTTGGAGAAAACGCAGAAAAAAAAAGAGGCTGCTCAGTTTTGTTTTGAGACAGCCTAGTTTAAACCATTTATATTATTGATTGAAAATGATAACCTTCCAATTAATTTCCAAAAATTTCATGGAAATCAAATCGTTCTTTTAACCTAACCCCCTTTTCAGTTTGTTCAACAGTGCAGCATTCATTTACTGAATCATGTTGTAAGAACAAAACATAATTTTTTTCTGCTGCCTCATTCATAAACTTTTCCTTCTCTGTCATTGTCAATAATGGTCTTGTATCATATGCCATAACATATGGCAAGGGAATATGCCCAACCGAGGGAAGTAAGTCTGCCATAAAAACTATGGTTTTCCCCTTGTAACTTATATGCGGAATCATCATAGCATCTGTATGCCCATGGACAAATAAAGTAGAAAAATCCTTAAACAAGTTTCCTTCTTTCTCAACAAACTTTAACTGGCCACTCTCCTTGATCGGTAAAATGTTTTCCTTTAAAAAACTAGCTTTCTCTCTAGGATTTGGCTCTGTAGCCCACTTCCAATGGTCTGCATTACTCCAATATATGGCATTCTTAAATGCCGGCGACAACTTGGTTCTGTCTTTATTAAATTTAATACTTCCTCCACAATGATCAAAATGCAGATGAGTTAAAAACACATCAGTAATATCATCGGTTGAAAATCCATGTTTGTTTAACGAATACTCTAGGTTATGATCACCGCTTAGTGAATAATGTTTGAAAAACTTTTCCTCTTGCTTATCTCCTATACCATTGTCAATTAAAATAAGCCTGCCATCATCTTCTATCAAAAGGCACCTTAGTGCCCAATTGCACATATTGTTCTCGTCCGAAGGATTCGTCTTATTCCAGATAGCCTTTGGAACTACTCCAAACATAGCTCCTCCATCCAACTTAAAGTATCCGGCATTAATGGGATATATTTTCATATTTATTTGATTGACAATGTAAAAATCGAAAACCTTTTTCGAAATCTGATATGAAACTTTTTGTAGTTTTACGCCTACAAAAATATAACTATCCCATTAATACAAAAATAATTATCATGCGAGTTCATTTTATTGCAATTGGAGGTAGCGCTATGCATAACCTAGCCCTTGCCCTTCATCACAAAGGATTTAACATAACCGGATCAGATGATGAGATTTTTGAACCTAGTAAAACCAGGCTCCAAAAACATAACTTACTTCCTGCAGAAATGGGCTGGAATGCAGATAGAATTAACAAAGATATTGATGCAGTAATTTTGGGAATGCATGCTAGAATAGATAATCCCGAACTTATCAGAGCAAAAGAATTAGACCTCAAAATATATTCATATCCTGAATATATTTACGAACAAACTAAAAATAAAATCAGAGTGGTTATTGGTGGCAGCCATGGTAAAACAAGTATTACTGCTATTATTTTACATGTGCTTAACTATAACAATATTGACTGCGATTATATGGTTGGTGCTCAACTGTCAGGCTTTGACACCATGGTTAAACTAACCCACGATGCTCCTATTGCAATTCTCGAAGGCGACGAATATTTATCATCACCCATAGATAGAAGACCGAAATTTCATCTTTATAAACCTAACATAGCATTAATTAGCGGGATCGCCTGGGATCACATTAACGTATTTCCAACCTATGAAAACTACGTAGAACAGTTCGAGATTTTTATTGACAAAATTGAATCTCAAGGCTCTTTAATTTATTGTTCAGAGGATAAAGAAGTTGAAAAAGTAGCTTTAAATTCCAAAAATGAAATTTCAAAAATCCCTTATTCAATACCTCAATATAAAATCAGTAACGGCCTTACTTCCCTATTTGACAATGAATCGAAAGAAATACCTCTTTTGGTATTTGGGGAACACAATTTAATGAATATTAATGGTGCCAAAATCGTCTGCAATAAACTGGGATTAACTGACCAACAATTTTATGAGGCCATTAAATCATTTAAGGGCGCCTCTAAAAGACTTGAATTAGTAAATAAAAATGATCAAACCGCCATTTACAAAGACTTCGCTCACTCTCCTTCCAAATTAAAGGCAACAACCAATGCGGTTAAACAACAGTTTCCGGATAGAAAATTGATTGCCTGTATGGAACTCCATACTTTCAGTAGCTTGAACCAAACATTTTTAAATGAATATAATGGATCTATGGAAAATGCTGATGAAGCATTTGTGTATTTTAATCCTCACACCATTGCCCATAAAAAATTAGAACCCATCACCGAACAACAGGTTTTAAAGGCTTTTAATAGCTCCAACATAAAAGTATATACCAATTCTGAAAAACTAATAAATGACTTAAAATCAAAAGATTGGAATAAAAGCAATTTATTAATGATGAGTTCAGGTAATTTCGATGGAGTTGATTTTAATGCTTTCGCGAATGAAATTCTAAAATAAACTATTGAAAAACTACAGAGCAATTAAGTAGCCTTTTAGTGTTCATCTGAAAAATGTATTTATTTTGTTTCAGAGCAAAAGATCGAATTCTTACTTTGAATTAATTGATTTGATTGCTAAATTTGTACTAAATATTAATCGGAATTATTTTAACCTTTATTATTATAAAAATTTAAACCATGAAAATTACTGTTGTAGGAGCTGGAAACGTAGGTGCTACTTGCGCTAATGTTATCGCTCACAAA
>CANHPJ010000204.1 GCA_947462515.1 Bacteroidota bacterium
ACTTGGTATCTGGTTAAATCTATTGGATGATCTGTAGTTAATTCAGAATAAACTTTTGCATGGGTTTTTCCGTAATTCAATGCGGTATAACCTCCATTATTTGTCGGTAATTTTTGTTTGATGATGTCCGCTTGAATCGTTACCCCAAGATGGTTGGCTTGAGAGGTTAAGTCGGTAGCAGTATGGTAATCAATACCATCTTTTTTGAAGCCATTGTTTCTTAAATAGCACCAAAGTATAGTTGCCATGCCCAATTCGTGCGCTCTCTCAAATGCTTGTGCCACTTCTACTATCTGTCTTGATGAGTTGTCAGATCCAAAATATATGGTTGCACCCACTGCGGTAGCACCTAGATTCCATGCCTCTTCAACACTTCCAAACATAATTTGATCGTATTTGTTTGGGTAGGTTAAAAATTCATTATGGTTCAATTTAACTATAAAAGGAATTTTATGCGCATACTTTCTTGAACAGCTGGCTAAAACTCCATAGGTAGAGGCAACAGCATTGCAACCGCCTTCAATGGCTAATTTAACAATGTTTTCCGGATCAAAATAGATTGGATTTGGCGCAAATGATGCCCCTGCTGAATGCTCTATTCCCTGATCAACAGGTAATATGGAGACATAACCGGTTCCTGCCAATCTGCCGTGTCCATAAAGGTCTTCCAAACTTCTCAAAACCTGCGGAGAACGGTTTGTATTTATAAATGCATTATCAATAAAGTTGCTGCCAGGGCTTAACAACATATCTTTTGAAATGGTGTTACATCTGTGGTTTAGCAGATTGTCTGCATTATTTCCTAATAATTCTACTATTTTATTATAAGACATAGCTTTTGCGTGATTTTGAGTGCAAAACTAAAAAAAATTAACAAATAAAAAATGTTTTATCTTATAAGTATCATTATTTAAATGTGAAACATTTTAGTTTTTCAGTTAAAGTATTTCGAAATATTGTTTAAACTGCAGTTTTTATTCAATTCATTGTCTGAAATTTACTTTTGCTCACATAATTTAATTATCTATTATGTCCATATCGTTTGATCATATTCTTAAATTACAGGAACTTCTTAATATTGAAAAACAAGAAGACTTAAAATTATACCAACAGCAATTTTTATCCCGTTCGGTAATCGAAAGAAAAGCAAACGGACTGACCTGGTATCCTTTAGTTATAAATTCCTCTGAATTTGGTTATGGTGATTTTTTGATTCTTGAATTGGAACGCACAAACGATTTCAATCATTCTCATCAGTTTCAGCCGGGTAAAAATGCCGAGCTTTTTAGTTTTGATTCTTCTTTTTCTATCAATGGGATTGTTAAATCTGTTGAGGCTAATAAGCTGACCCTTGCCCTTAATGTTGACGATTTGCCCGATTGGGCCTATGAAGGTAAATTAGGTTTAAATGTATTGTTTGATGAGTTTTCCTATCAGGAGATGGAAATTAATTTAAATAAGTTAATTAAAGCAAATAATAACAGATTGGCCGAGTTACGTGAAGTCTTGATTGGCAGCAAAAAAGCCGAGTTTCATAAAATAGTTCAACCTTATGAAAATTCACTTTTAAATGATTCTCAAATAAAAGGCATCGAAAAAATGATATCAGCCAAAGATGTCGCCATTATTCATGGGCCTCCGGGAACAGGTAAAACGACGACTCTTGTTGCAGGGATCATAGAAATACTAAATTCAGAGGATCAGGTTTTGGTTTGCAGTCCAAGTAATATTGCCATTGATGTGATTTGCGAAAAATTGATTGCCCAGGGCATAGATGTTTTAAGAATCGGTAATCCGGTAAGAGTCTCTGAAAGTTTGCTCAATGTTACATTAGATGGTAAAATTTCTTCACATCCATATTATAAGGAGGTTAAAGAAGCCAGAAAGCGTGCCGAGGATTTTCGTAAGATGGCACAAAAATACAAAAGGAATTTCGGACATGCTGAGAGGGAGCAGAGAAACTTGCTTTTTAAAGAAGCGCGTCAATTTTTAAAAGAAGCCAATCAGTTAGAAGGCTTTATTT
This sequence comes from Bacteroidota bacterium, assembly GCA_947462515.1. GTDB lineage: Bacteria > Bacteroidota > Bacteroidia > JACCXN01 > JACCXN01 > CANHPJ01. Next base: position 2,024 of record CANHPJ010000204.1, read on the forward strand.
TGGGAGAGCAAATTGGGCGATCACGGGTTATCGCGAGCACTTTGGTTGGATCATCACATCGTTTATTGCGTGACAAACAATTTACAACGGTCTTTATAGATGAGGCTGCTCAAGCCCTTGAGCCTGCATGCTGGATTCCTATTTCTAGAGCCGATAGAGTGATTTTTGCCGGTGATCATTGCCAATTGCCACCGACTGTAAAATCAAAAGTGGCCATGGAGAAAGGATTAGGAGTTTCTTTATTTGAACATTGTATAAAGAAAGAAAATATTCATGTGATGCTTAAGGTACAATATAGAATGAATAATGAAATCATGAATTTTTCCAACAGAAAATTCTATTTAAATCAATTAACAGCAAATTCTTCGGCAGCGTTTCGATATTTGGGTTTGAAAGATAAAATAGAATATAATCTGCCGTTTGAATTTATTGACACAGCAGGTTGTGGTTATGAGGAATCACTGAATAACCAGACATTAAGCATTTCAAATACAGGAGAATTAGATATTTTAAAAAAGCACTTAACCAATCTTCTTATGGCTTATACCGCTGAAAAAGAAGATTCAAAATTATCTATTGGAATTATCTCTCCATACAAGGAACAGACTGTTTTACTCAATAAAGAAATAGCTTCTGATGAATATTTACAGCATTTCAAGCAATGGATTTCTGTTAAGAGCATCGACGGGTTTCAGGGGCAGGAAAAAGATATTATATATATTAGTATGGTAAGATCAAATGATAAAGGAGAGATAGGATTTTTAAGTGATACACGAAGAATGAATGTGGCGCTCACAAGAGCAAGGAAAAAAATGGTAGTGATAGGGGATAGTGCCACGCTTTCATTCAACCCATTTTACAAGGACTTTTTAGATTACGTTGAGGAAATAAATGCTTATAAAAGTGCTTGGGAGTATGTATAACCAAAAATAAAAAAGTCCGGTTTCAATTAGAAACCGGACTAGATTAAAATCGCTAAAATATATTAAAACTTATGCTAGTTTAACATTTACTGCATTTAATCCTTTTCTTCCCTCTTGAAGTTCATAAGTTACTTCATCATCTTCTCTGATTTCGTCAACAAGACCAGAAACGTGTACAAAGTACTCTTTCCCATCTTGAGCATCTTTAATAAATCCAAAACCTTTTGTTTCGTTAAAAAATTTTACTTTTCCTTCTTTCATAATAAATTGTGATAATTTTAAAAAAATATTTTTGCAAATATAACTAAATTCAGAAATGAATCCTTCTTTTTAAATTAAAAAATCAAAAAACTTTTTACTTTTTTTTATTTCAGTGTTCAGATGAAATTCAAGAGTTGGTTTTTTAATTGAATTTTATAACTATAACAAGTGAAATTTCATCTCATTTGTTTGCATAACATACAGGTTATTAATACTTTATTATAATAAATTAACCTGTTTATTTATTTTAATGTTTTTCAGGTTAACTCAAAAGTACAGAGTTTTGGAATTTCTCTTCCAGCAAATAACTGTCCGGAAAATCCTAAATAAGACAACCTGTGATTTCGTTTATGAAACAATTTATTTTTTGCAAGATTTTAGCTAGATCATAAATAGGTACGTGCGAACAAAAAACTTTATTTTTTGTTTCACATATAATAGAACCTTAAAACAATCTAATTATGATTAGCACATTTGAGTTTAACCAAGAAGTGTTAGGATTTAGGAGAGCTTTAAAATATTTTGCCTTGAAGTTGACAATGAATGACGATGATGCCAATGATTTGCTTCAGGATACAATTATTAAGGCATTGATGTATAAAGACAAATTTGTTGAGAAGACGAACCTTAAAGCCTGGCTTTATACCATAATGAAAAATACTTTTATCAATAATTATCGGCGAGCAGTAAAAACCAACACAATCATTGATAGCACCAAGGATTTGTATTTTATAAATATCCCTCAAAGCTCGGGATTTGCCTCACCGGAGTCTTCGTTTAATACCAAGGAAATTACAGAAGTGGTTTCAACCCTTGAGCAAGAGTATCGAATTCCTTTTGAAATGCATTTTCAAGGATTTAAGTACAAGGAGATTGCCGATGAACTTAACCTACCGATTGGTACAGTAAAGAGTAGGATTTTTATAGCAAGAAAAAAATTAATGGAAAAACTTAAAGATTACTCCAAAGAAGAGGAGTTAATATTGGAAGATTGATTTCTGAATATTAAAAACAACTTTAGATATTAAAAACAGTTTGAAATTATTTCGACTGACTAATAAAAATAACAGGCTGCCCAAAACAAAAGGCAGCCTGTTATTTTGGGTTTATACCAGTTCTTTTTTTCTGAAATTATTAGAAACAACAAGCTGCTTGCTGCCGGGGGTATAAGTGTAGAAACCTTCGCCAGTTTTTACTCCTAGTTTTCCTGCTGTAACCATATTTACCAATAGAGGGCAAGGGGCATATTTTGGATTG
>CANHPJ010000205.1 GCA_947462515.1 Bacteroidota bacterium
GGCAGAATAACAAAAGATGATGTTTTGAAAACGCTAGCTGCAGGCTTTACTTTTGAGCAAGAAAATGGATGGGGTGCCAGAGATAAAGATGTTCAAAAAATGACCCCGTTAAGGAAAAAACTTTCTCAACGTTTGGTGTCGGTTAAAAACACCACGGCCATGCTTACTACCTTTAATGAAGTAGACATGAGTCATGTGATGAACCTAAGAAACAAATACAAAGACAAATTCAAGGAAACACATGGTGTAGGCCTTGGGTTTATGTCGTTCTTTACCAAAGCGGTAACCGAAGCACTTCATTTATTCCCGGCAGTTAATGCCATGATTGATGGCGAGGAAATTGTATATCATAAATATGCTGATATTGGAATAGCCGTTAGTGCTCCTAAAGGCTTAATGGTGCCAGTATTGAGAAATGCAGAAAGCATGTCTTTGGCCGGCATTGAGGCTAAAATTGGCGAAATGGCCAAAAAGGCCAGAGATGGGAAAATTACTGTTGATGACATGACAGGTGGCACCTTTACCATTACCAATGGAGGTGTTTTTGGATCGTTGATGTCTACACCAATTATTAACCCGCCACAGAGTGCGATATTAGGGATGCACAATATTGTGGAACGCCCTGTTGCTGTTAACGGACAGGTGGTTATTCGACCGATGATGTATGTGGCGCTTTCTTACGACCACAGAATCATTGATGGAAGAGAATCTGTTGGTTTCCTTGTAAAAGTGAAAGAAATGTTAGAAAACCCTACTAAAATGCTTTTTGGAGCTAAAGATCCTGTAGAGGTTTTGTTGGGATTATAAGGTTGAGATAAAAATTGAGGTTGAATTATAGAATAAAGCTGAGATAAATAAAAAAATCCCCGCGAATAATTTTTCCAGGGATTTTTTTAAAAAACCTTTATACTTTTTACATTTAAATATATCTGTGCCGAAAATTTAAAAAAACTAACTAAACATGAAAAAAACACTTACAATTTTATTCTGCTTTGTTGCATTGACAACTTTTGCGCAGCAGAAAACCACATCTAAATTAACTTGGAAAGAAGATTCAATAATTTCACCAAGAAGAGTTGATCGTTTTGCTTATAGAAATGATGAAGGAAAAGATGTTGAAGAAGGTGATGCTTTTGCTGACAGTATAATATTTTGGATATTAAATGAGGCAGTTAATAGCAATAAGGTTGTTTTTTATAACGATTTCGGTGGAAATAAAATTACTAAGGAAGAAGCAAAAGCCCGTCTAAAAACCACAAAAACAATTCAACAGGAAAACGCCCAAAAACCAGGTACTTTTAGTGCCATTACCGAAACTGTTCCCCTTACCTATAAAGACGTTATTGAAATAGCATACAATGAATCGGTGATATTTGATAAAACAAAACCTGGAATAAAGAAAACCGTCAACATGTTTGGGCCTGTCATTAAAACTTTTGATGAACAAGGTGCTGAAAGAGGTAAAAAAATACTGTTTATGATTAAAGTCAATTAAACGGTAATATAGATTCTCCTATAAAACAAAATCCCCGGGAATAATTTTTCCGGGGATTTTGTTTAAAAGCATTAAAGAAACTTTACACTTTATATATTAAAAATATCTTTGTCGAAAATTTGAAAAACGAACTAAACATGAAAAAAACACTTACAATTTTATTCTGCTTTGTTGCATTGACAACTTTTGCGCAGCAGAAAACCACATCTAAATTAACGTGCAAAGAAGATTCTGTGAGGTCGCTAAGAAGCGTTAACCGTTTGGTTTATACATCTGATGAAGGGAAAGCTGTTGAAGAAGGAGATGCTTTTGCAGACAGCATTATAGTTTGGATTTTAAATGAGGCCGTTAACAGCAATAACGTTGTTTTTTATGACTATTCAGGTGGGGTTAAAATCAGTAAGGAGGAGGCAAAATCCCGTCTAAAAACTACAAAAACAATTCAACAGGAAAATGCTCAGAAACCAGGCACTTTTAGTGCAATTACCGAAACTGTTCCCCTTACCTATAAAGATGTTATTGCCCTAGATTACAATGAGTCGGTGGTGTTTGATAAAACAAAACCTGAAATAAAGAAAACAGTTAATCTGTTTGGGCCTGTCATTAAAACCTTTGATAAAGAAGGTAACGAAAGAAGTAAAAAAACCTTATTTATGATTAAATTGAATTAATCGGTAATATAGATTCTATTATAAAATCAAAAGCCCCGTAAATAATTTTTCGGGGCTTTTGATTTATAACCATGACATTAATAAAGAGTTCTTTTCCGGTTAATTAGGCCGACAAAAAAATAAAGAGATTATTCAAGCTAAAGCTTAAGAAAAATTATGGCCTATACTTTTATTCCTAAAATAGTTACATCATCAACCTGTTCCAACTGCCCCATCCAAGAATAAAACTTTTGATCTAAGTTTTCAACTTGTTGATTTAATGGTTGATTGCTTATTTCAACCAATAGTTCTTTAAGTGGCTTATACATGAATTTTTTACCTCTTGGCCCTCCAAACTGATCCGGAAACCCATCGGTAATGGTATAAATAACATCCCCTGCATTTATAGAAAAAACATGTTGTGAAAAAGAAACATGATCGTTATCGTGTTTTCCAACAGGCATCTTTTCATAAGGCAGTTCAATCAACTGATTATTTCTCACCACCCAAATCGGGTTATTTGCAGCAGCGTATGTCAAGAGCTTGTTCTCAAAATCAAAGACGATGATACTACAATCCATACCATCCTTGCCTCCATCCTGACTACCATCGTATTTTAAACGGTCTATAATTGTTTTACGGGCATGATTCAGTACTTCTGCGGGTTCGGTAAAACCTTGATCAAAAGCCTTTTCGAGCGATGAAATATTAAGAATACTCATAATAGCTCCCGGAACCCCATGACCGGTGCTATCAGCAGTTACCAAGGCAAATTTTCCGTCCTTCAGTTGACTGGCCCAATAAAAGTCTCCACTTACAACATCTTTGGGCTTGTAAAAAACAAAATATTCTTTAAAATTTCCCTTAAGCTCCTCTTTGGTAGCCAGAAAACTACGCTGTATCCTTTCAGCATAATTTATGCTGTCGGTGGTTTCCTTATGCTTTTTCTCTATTAGCTGTTTCTGCTCCTCAACAAGCAACTTCTGTTGATAGGTCTCTTTCTCTTTATTTTCAATAATACGCTTTTGGCTTTGCGTAACTTTGTACCTGTTAAAAAGAAATAAGGCAAAAACTAAAACCAAAACTAACCCAATTAAAAGGGAATAACGCTGCGTTTTCTCTACCTTAAACCGGGCTTCAATAATCTTTTTTTCATCCGCTGCAATTAAACTGTCAGCAGTAATTTTTTTATCAAACTCATACTGCATTTGCAATTGCTTGGCTTCGTTGGAATTTGCTTCCAAGCGCTGTAAATCGGTGTATTCAAGATAAACTTCATGCATCTGCAAGGCTTGCTGCCATTTCTTTTGATCGGAATAAATTTCATACAATGTTTGCGAAGCTTGAATAATACCTGTATTGAGCTCCAGTTGCCGGGCTATGTCCAAGGACTTTTTTGCAAGCTCTTCCGATGCCGCCACATTGCCTTTTTCATAATCCAGATTTGAAAGAGCATTATAGGAATTCATCAGACCCTTTTGATCATTGATGCTCTTTTTAGTTTCGATACTTTTTAAATAGAACTCTTCTGCCTTTTCAAAATCATTTTTATTGTGATATAACACCGCAATGTTCTGTTGCCGGTTACCTATCCCGTTTAAATTTCCCAAAGAACGCTCTATCTCCAGACTGCGCTGATAATAATCCAATGCCAAATTATAATTAGCAGGGTTATTTTTGTAGATGACGGCTATGTTGTTTAAAAGATTGGACAGACCAAGCAAGTCATTCCCATTTTTGGCTATTTCAATACCCCTTTTATAATATTGCACTGCAAGGGTAGTATCGTTTAAAGATTTATAGAGCAATGCAATGTTATTATACGACTCCACTTTGTCTTTATCATCTTTCAATTGCTCCCTTATTTTGAGTGCCTTCAAATAGTATGATAATGCTTTAGACTGAACACCGTAATGATTATATACAACACCAATGTTGTTCCAGGCAGCGGCTCTGAGCTTTTGAGCCTTTAAAAAAAAAGAGTTTTGGTTGGAAATGTTTTCTAAAAGCTTGATTGCAGATTGGCACAGGGGAATAACAGTATCTATTTTTTGCAGATAAAAGTCATCGGCCAGCTTCACCAAGGCAGCTGCTCTATCAATATGCTGAGCCAATGAAATAGAATCATTAGTAGCAGTTACTGAAGGCTTTTGGGCATAAGCTGCAAGATTAAAAACAGCTATAAGAACAAAAAAAACACGAATAAAACTAAATCTGACCCGCATATTTTCAATTCACTTTTTTCCAACGTTTACCACCACCAAAGGTTAAGCCAACGCTAAGACTTAAACGATTCGTAAATCTATCCCCTTCAAA